>JBDKEO010000147.1:0-2640 GCA_039795205.1 Actinomycetota bacterium | reverse complement strand
CTTTGGCCAGATCGCTCACGAGAGGAGTATCGGCGAAGCCGGGGCAGAGCGCGCTGACACAAACGCCATGTGGTTCGAGCGCTGGTCCGAGTGACTTCACGAGACCCACCATGCCGTGTTTAGTGAGGCCGTAGATCGGATCGGGTGGGATCGCCACGATTCCCGCCATCGAGGCAGTCACGAGGATGTGTCCGCTCTTGCGGGCCACCATCGACGGAATCACCGCGCGTGCTCCGTACACCACGCCGTTCACGTTGATGCTCATGATCCGCTCGTAGAGGTCGTCGGTGAGTCGTTCGAACGGATGATTCTGGATCTCGCCACCCACTACGTGTTGGTAGGTGGAAACACCCGCATTGAGGCACACGATGTCGAAGGGTTCCTCGTCCGCTATCAGGGCGTCCCATGCCCGCGGGTCGGTGACATCGAGATGAACGTATTGCGCCCCGAGTTCGGCGGCCGTTCGTTTGCCGAGATCGTCATTGATGTCAGCGATCAATACGGAGGCGTTCTCGGCCACCAAGCGGCGGGCGATTTCTGCACCGATTCCACTCGCTCCGCCGGTGATGAGGGCACGTTGATCGGAGAACTGCACGGTCAGGAACTCACTTGCCCGCAGCAGCCTGAGCGAAAGTGTCGAGCATGCGATCGATCTCCGCATCGGTGATCACCAACGGCGGACAAAACGCGTTGGTATCGGCATTGATGGCCCGCACGATCACACCAAGCTCGATCATGCGATCGCGGATAGTGATGCAGTTCTGGTTCTCATGCAAGCCGGCGGCCCACACCGCGCCGTCGCCGCGTACTTCTTTGATCAGACCGTCTTTGGTCAGTGCAGAAAGTCCGTCATGGATGCGCGCTCCCACATGCTTGGCGCGTTCGATCAGCGATTCGCGCTCGATGATCTCGATGTTCTTCAGCGCTGCCGCACACACGGTGGCGTGACCGGAGTAGGTGTAGCCGTGCCGCAGGATGAAGTTGGGGTCGCTCTCCAGTGCATCACATACGCGTCGACCGACGAACACGCCACCGAGAGGCTGGTAACCCGAAGTCACGCCTTTGGCGAAGCAGAGCATGTCGGGCACCACGTCGTAGAAGTTGGCGCCGAACCATGTGCCCATGCGTGCGTACCCGGTGATCACCTCATCGAAGACGAGGAACGCCCCGTATTGGTCGCACAACTTGCGCGCACTTTCCAAGTAGCCAGGCGTCGGCGGGTACACGCCACCTGCACCTTGGAGCGGTTCCATGATCACGGCCGCAACACGCGAGCCGTTGTCGCGCATGTAGTTGGCAAGGTCTTCGATGTTGTCGCCGTTCACTTGCATGACTTCGGGAACGAGTGGGCCAAAACCCTGCTTGTTGAGCGGTAGTCCTTGAGCGCTGGTTCCGCCGTAGTTCGTTCCGTGGTAGCCACGTTCACGGGAGACGATGATCGTGCGCTCTGGATGCCCCGCCTGTGCGTGAGCGATGCGGGCGAGTTTCATCGCCGTATCCACTGACTCCGATCCACTGCCGCAGAAGAAAAGTCGCGCATTCGGCACCGCTGAGATCCTCTGCAACTTGGCGGCCAACGACTCGGTGACATCGGTCGTGAACGGGTCGAAGGTGGAGTAGCTCTCGAGACGCATGATTTGGTTGGCAACGGCGTCGGCGATTTCTTTGCGGCCATGTCCCACCGTGCAGTACCACAGGCTGGCGATGCCGTCGATGTACTCCTTGCCGTTGGCGTCCCACAGTCGAGCACCCTCACCGCGCACCAGCGGCAAGAAACCGGTCTTTGCGGGCTTCGAAAAAGCGTGGAGAAACGGCCCCGTCACGACTGGAGACGCTAGTTGGCGGGGTTCCGTCACCGTCGGGTTCAGTAGTCTTGAGGCGGTATGAAGGGCCTGATCCTCTCTGGCGGGGCCGGCACCCGCCTCCGACCGATCACCCATACGAGCGCCAAGCAATTGGTGCCCATTGCCAACAAGCCGATCCTCTTTTATGGCATCGAGGCCATGGCGCTTGCAGGCATCAAGGAAATCGGCATCATCATCGGCGAGACCGGCAAGGAGATCCGTGCCGCCGTCGGCGATGGCTCCCAATTCGGTGTTGAGGTCACCTACATCCCGCAGGATGCTCCGCTCGGGCTCGCACATTGCGTGCTGATCGCTCGCGACTTCCTCGGTGACGACGACTTCGTCATGTACCTCGGCGACAACATGCTCGAGCAGGGCCTTACCGAGTTCGTGACCGAGTTCGAACATGCGCGTCAGCACGACGGCGTGAAAGCGCCAACGGCACAGATCCTGCTCTGTCACGTGGAGGATCCGCGCCAGTTCGGCGTGGCGGAAATCGACGCCAATGGTCACGTGAAGAAACTCGTTGAGAAACCGCAGAACCCGCCGTCTGATCTCGCGCTCGTCGGCGTCTATCTCTTCGACAAGACCGTGCATGACGCGGTGCGCGCGATCAAGCCTTCGGCACGTGGCGAGCTCGAGATCACCGACGCCATTCAGTGGATCGTCGATCAAGGTCGAGTCGTGCACCACAAGGTGCTGCAGGGGTGGTGGCTCGACACCGGCAAGAAGGATCCGCTCCTCGAATGCAATCGCCTCGTACTCGAAGTGCTGACCCCGCGCAACGACGGTGATG
>JBDKEO010000139.1:0-2941 GCA_039795205.1 Actinomycetota bacterium | reverse complement strand
CCGAAGAACAGCGCACCCAACCCACGCTCGGTTGCTGCAAGCAGCAAAGTCATCACGGCGAAAGACGTGTCGATCGTCCAATACGGCGCTGGCCACTTCTCGATTCCCTCACCGAGACCAGTGGCGGCCTTGTCCGTCTGCGAGTAACGCTCCAGGTACTGCCCCGGATCTGCGAAAGGGAGGATGATCACCGGCGCATCGAGGAGTTGGGGCCATGCAAAGTTGGTGCGTTTGTCTGCACTGAGCGTCGCGTCCCAAAACCGTCGCGTCCGTTCACCGTCCAACACGACGAAATGCCAACCTTGTGCCTTGCCGGCCGAGGGCGCTCGCGTGGCGAGATCGAGCAAGTCGTCGACGATTCGTGGATCGAGCGGCTCTGGAGAAAACGCACGCGTCATGCGCCTCGCGCGCACCGCGTCGGCGACGTTCAAAGCGTTACTTGAGGCGACCGAGTTTGGCCAACGACTCGGCCATCGTCCAGCCATGGACGATCAACACGCCGCCCTTGGTCTTCGGCACCGACTTGAACAATTCGCCGAACTCCTTGGTGATCTTGTCGGGCTTGGCCGACTCATGATCGAGGAAGCCGCTCTGTCCGTTGGACTTGACGACGAAACTCTGCTCGTCATAGCTGGACTCCACACCGAAGCGCTTGGCCAGGCGCTTGCCCCACGCCCGCTCCTCGCCCACCGCGCGATGACCCGGACGGGGAATCATCTCCGAGACTGACTTGAAAGCCTCCAGGCCGTCGACGAGAGCAAATCGTGAACCGACCACCACGTCTTCGTCGGGAAACGCCATCAGGGCACGGTGGTAGGCCTCGGTCATCAGCCCCTTGAGTACCGCGTCGCGCTTGGCCGTGCGCTTCACGCTCATCATGCCGAGCAACACGCATGGTGTTCCGCCGATGCGCTCGAGAGTGGAAAAGGTGAATCCGTTGATCTTGCCGTTGATCGTGGCGACGGTGAACAACACCCAATCTTCCTTGGCCTTGGAGATCGCCCCGATTCCGAAGGCGCCCCCCATCGCAGCAAGGTCGTCCAACTCGGTATCAGTGAGCGATGAACTATCGCGAGTCAACACCTCGACTGACATAGGGATTAAGTGTGCCAGCAAAACCGGCGATTTGCGACTGCTACTCGATGTACGCCGCGTCGCCAAAGGCGACCCGTAAAGGGCCCATCACTTTGTCGAGATTGACGTTGTACTCGGACCCCAGACGTACTGCCTTGTCATCCCCGATGTGAATGAACACCGGAGAGTTACCCGCGTGCTCCAGCAACAGGGACTTCAGGTTCTCGATGGTGGTTTCGGTGAGCGTATGCGTCGCCAAGCGAATGTGCAGCGATTCGTCGAAGGCACGCAAACCTTCGAGAACGACGATCTCGGTAGCCATCAGGCCCTCTCGTGAATCTTCCCGCTTGTCCACGCGCCCACGGACGCCGACAAGGAGATCGTCGGCAAGTTGGTGGCCGTATTTCTGCAACGTCTTCGGGAAGACCGTGACCTCCACCGTGCCCTGCAAATCTTCGAGCACGAACGTGGCCATCTGATCACCCTTCTTCGTCCAACGTCGGGCAAGACCGTTGATCAGGCCGCCGACGAAGACGAACGAACCGTCCTCACGATCCATCGCCTCGGGAATCGAGTTCTCCACACGACGTCGGAGCGCGCCCTCGATTCCCATCAAGGGATGGTCCGAAACGTAGAGGCCGAGCATTTCCTTCTCGAATCGCAATTGCTCGGTCTTGTCGAACTGCAGATCGGGGATCTCCATCCGCGCGCCGAAACCCACCGGCTGTTCATCGAGTTCGCCGAACAAGCTCATCACGCCCTGATCGCGCTCGCGGCGACGATCGATCGTGGAGTCGATGATCGACTCGTAGACCATCAACAATCCCTTGCGCGGATGGCCCAGCTTGTCGAATGCTCCAGCCTTGATCAGCGACTCCACGGTTCGCTTGTTGAGCGCCTGCTCCGGAACCCGCTCGCAGAAGTCGTAGAACGACGTGAACGGACCGTGCTCGCGCCGCTCTTCGACGATGAGGTTGACGAGCCCTTCACCTACGTTGCGGATCGCCGACAAACCGAATGCGATCTCGCGGTTGGACTCCCCTTCGCGGGACTCGAAGTCGACTCCCGACTCGTTGATGTCAGGAGTGCGTACTTTGATGCTGCTCGACCGAGCATCTGCGAGATAGACGGCCGCCTTCTCGTAGTTCGTCTTCACACTCGTCAACAAACACGCCAGGTACTCGACGGGATAGTGCGCCTTCAGGTACGCCGTCTGATACGAGATCAAGCCGTAGCCATAGGCGTGACTCTTGGCGAAGGCGTAGTCGGCGAACTTGACGATCACGGCGAAGAGCTCCTCGCCCAATTCGCGGCCGTACCCCGTGCGTTCACAGCCGTCGACGAAGAGGTCTTGTTGCTCTTCCATCAATGCCTTGATCTTCTTGCCACAGGCCTTGCGCAAGTTGTCCGCCTCGGCCAAGGAGTAACCCGCGAACTTCTGCGCCACGCGCATCAGGCTCTCCTGATACACCATCAGGCCGTACGTGTCGCTGAGTACGTCCTGCGCGTCCGAGTGGAAGTACTGCATTTCCTTGCGGCCGTTCTTGTAGTCGGCAAAGTCGTTGTGCATATTGGCACTCATCGGGCCTGGTCGGTACAGCGCGAGCACCGCCGCGACGTCTTCGAACTTGTCTGGCGCGAGCGAACGCAGCAGTGCCCGCATGGGAGACGACTCCAGCTGGAAGACACCGATCGTGTCGCCATGACTCAAGAGGTCGTACGTCTTCTGGTCGTCGAGCGAAATGGTGTCGATGTCGAACTCAGGATCGCGAAGTTCGCGAATCATGGCGTTGGCATCGCTGATCACGTCGAGATTGCGTAAGCCAAGAATGTCCATCTTGAGCAAGCCCAGATCTTCCACACCGTG
>JBDKEO010000109.1:0-14608 GCA_039795205.1 Actinomycetota bacterium | reverse complement strand
GTGATTCATGGACCCAGGTGCACGACGACATCTTCAGCGAGGAGTTCCTCCTCACTCGACCACTGCTCGAGGCAATCAGCAGCACTGACCCCGTCGTCCTGTTGATCGACGAGGTGGACCGAGTGGAGATCGAGACCGAAGCACTGTTGCTCGAGATTCTCTCCGAGTACCAGGTGTCGATTCCTGAGCTGGGCACCATCACTGCCAAGCAGATTCCGATGGTGTTCCTCACCTCGAACAACACACGAGAATTGTCGGAGGCGTTGAAGCGTCGCTGTCTGTACCTCCACGTCGACTATCCCGACATGGATCGGGAGAAGGAAATCGTGCTGACCAAGGTGCCCGACATCTCGAGCAACCTCGCCGATCAGGTGGCACGAATCGTGCGTTCGATCCGACAACTCGACTTGAAGAAGGCGCCTTCGGTGAGCGAGACCTTGGACTGGGCGCGCACGTTGATGTTGCTCGGTATCGAGAACATCGATGCGCAAGAGGCGAAGGAAACGCTGCACATCCTGCTCAAGTACCAGACCGACATCGCCAAGGCGGCCAAAGAACTGAGCGTCGACTAAGTCGAGCAAGCAATGAAGATGCTCGACCTGTTGTCCGGTTTCATCATCGAGCTTCGCAATGCCGGTCTTCCGGTGAGTTTGACCGAGAACCTCGATGCGATGGAGGCGGTCAAGGCGATCCCGCTCGAAGATCGGGATGCCTTCAAGTACGCCCTCGGTGCCACCCTGGTGAAGAGCAACGCCCATTGGCGAGCATTCGAGACGATCTTCGAGGTGTACTTCTCGTTGCGCGGACCCGAGTACCAGATCGTCGGCGATGGTGAGGCAGAGGATCCCGAACTGTGGCGCGAACAGCAGGACACACAGCGCCAAGGTGAAGGTCGGGGGCAGAGCGGTGGCTCGATGGATTCACTCACGCCGGAAGAGATCGCCCAGATGTTGATGAATGCGTTGATGAGTGGTGATCAGGCGATGATGCGTGCGCTCGCCCGACAAGCGGTGCAGCGCTTCGCGGGGATGGAGCCCGGTCGCCCGGTGGGTGGCACGTATTACCTGTACCGCACCTTGCGCAACCTGGACCTCGACAACATGCTCGACAAGTTGATGCAGGCCACCAAGGATCAGGCGACCGAGGACATCACGCCACTCGAGGAGCGTCTGGAGCGTGACGAGTATCAGGACCGTATCGATCGGTTCAAGCAGGAGGTGGAGGCGGAGATTCGTCGGCGTCTCGTTGCCGATCGCGGTGCCGAGGCGATGGCCAAGACGCTGCGTAAGCCTTTGCCCGAGGACGTCGATTTCATGCACGCGAGTCGAGACGAGATGCAGTCACTGAAGAAGGCGCTCGCTCCGCTGACCCGCAAATTGGCCGCACGTCTCGCGCGAAAGCGCAAGCACGGTCGTCGTGGCCCTCTCGACTTTCGCAACACCGTTCGCCATTCGTTGAGCTATGGCGGTGTGCCTGCCGACCCCAAGTTCAAGTATCCGCGTCCGGCCAAGCCCGAACTGATGGTGATTGCCGACATATCGGGCAGCGTCGCCGCATTCGCGCGGTTCACCTTGATGCTCGTTTACGCGATCCAGGGTCAATTCTCCAAGGTTCGCTCATTCGTGTTCATCGACGGCATCGACGAGGTGACCGAGTACTTCAAGGCAACCGAAGACATCGGCGAGGCGATCCACCGTGTGAACACGGAAGCGGATGTCGTATGGGTGGACGGACACAGCGACTACGGACATGCATTCGAGGTGTTCTGGGACCGCTACGGCAAGGACATCAATGCCAAGACGACCGTTCTGCTGCTCGGCGACGCGCGCAACAATTACCACGCCACCCAGTCATGGGTGGTGAAGGAGATGAAGAAGCGGGGGCGCCATGTCTATTGGTTGAACCCTGAGCCGAAGAGCTATTGGAACACGGGTGATTCGGTGGTGGGTGAGTACGGCGGCTTCACTGACGGCGTGTACGAGTGCCGCAACTTGCGCCAACTGGAGTCATTCGTCGAAAAGTTGGCATGACCACGCACGCATCCGCGACGCGAGCGCGGGTGGTGGTCGTCGGAGCCGGTGTCGCGGGGTCGGTGGTGGCCGCGCAGTTGGCGAATCACTTCGACGTACTGGTTCTCGAGCGCGGCGGACAAGGCGCCCCGATCCACGATCCGAGGCGCGCCATGCAGGACTCGTTGAGATTCCATGCTGTGCCGTACCCGAAAGGAATCGGTGTGGGCGGCGGTTCGCAGGTGAACGGTCTCGTGTTCGAGCAGCCGCCTACCGAGTATTGGCATTCGCTCGTGCTCAACGGATTGGACGTGTTCAGGGATGTCGAGTCGGATCAGCGATTCCGGGGTGCTGAACAGAGTGCCGCTGATGGCGAAGTCGATCAGGCTCTACTCGCGGCTCATCCACATGCACGTCCGACGATGCTTGCGACTCGCAACGGAGAAAGGCTGAACGCATGGGATCGCATGTCGCCCCTCGGCGTGACCATTCGGACGGACACGACGGTCTCTCGCATCATGATGAGAGGAAATCGTGCCGTTGCCGTCGCTACTAATTCCGGCGAGGAAGTACCTGCCGACCACGTGGTGCTGTGCGCAGGTGCGGTCTCGTCCGCGACGATCGCCGCTCGTAGTGGACTGATCGACGCGGAAACGCAACTCCTCGATCATCCAGGCTTGCTCGTCGGAGTGAGCGCGAACCAACCTGCGACCGTTCCGTTCGCCGGCGCGGTGGTCGTCGAAGGTGACACGATGATCATGTCGGTGAATGGACCAGAAGGTGGTCTGCTCGTGGGGTTGATGTCGCCCCACTCGAAAGGTTCGTTGCGAATCGGGGACGACTCGGTGACGATCGACCGCGGTTTGTTGTCCGACTCCCGTGATCTGGAGCGATTCCGAGATGCGCTACGAGACGTGGAGCGCCTGTTGTCGCACCCAGCCTTCGCCGACATCGCGCCAAGTCCTGGTGCGCTCGATGATGCCCGATGGCTTGATCGGGTGGGAGAGTCGATGTGGCACGCAGCAGGAACGATGGCCATGGGGAGGGCCCGACGTTCGACCGTGGACGAGTCGGGAAAGTTGCGTCAAGCGAACAACGTGTGGTGCATGGACGCTTCGGTGCTGCCCGCCCTACCGCCAGTTCCGCCTCAGGCAGCGGTGATGATGACGGCCAGCGTGCTGTCTCGTCGATTCGTCAGTCTTGCGACCAGTTGAGACTGCGCTCCACTCCGCGCTTCCACTCGCCGTACAACACGTCCTCGAAGCCGTTCGGTTGTGGCGTGAACTCCTTGTCCAGTCGCCAAGACGAAGCAATGTGATCGAGATCGGTCCATACGTCCTCGGCGAGACCAGCGAGAAAAGCTGCGCCGAGGGCAGTGGTTTCTAGTTCGCCAGGTCGCACCACGTTGCAGCCGAGGTGATCGGCTTGCAGTTGGAGCATCAAGTCCATCACTGCGGCGCCGCCATCGACACGCAGGTTCGTCAACTCGACGCCTGATGCGGTGGCCATCGCTTCGGCAACATCGCGCACTTGATACACGATCGACTCGACGACTGCTCGAGCAATGTGAGCCCTCGAGGTGCCGCGGGTGATGCCGAAGATCGATCCACGGGCGCGCGGATCCCACCATGGGCTGCCGAGACCGGTGAATGCGGGGACCACGACGACTCCTCCAGAGTCAGCCACGCTTTCTGCGAGGGGACCGATGTCCGATGCGCGTTCGATGATCTTCAGACCGTCGCGGAGCCATTGAATGGCTGCGCCAGTCACGAAGATTGCGCCCTCGAGTGCATACGTGAGAGCGCCGGTGCCGAGATCCCATGCCACCGTCGTGAGCATTCCCGATGATGGCGGGGGACACGACTCGCCGACGTTCATCAGCAGGAAGCTCCCCGTGCCGTAGGTGTTCTTTGCAGCACCTGTGGTGAAGCAACCCTGCCCGAACAAGGCGGCTTGTTGGTCTCCCGCGATCCCTGAGATGGGGATGCCTGCAGGGATGTTTCCGAGAGCAGCGGTTTCGGCACATCGACCACTCGAGGGAACTACCCGTGGCAGGTGATCCACCGAAACGCCGAACAGCGCGCACATTTCCTCGCTCCAGCAGTTGCTCCTGATGTCGAACAGCATGGTGCGAGACGCATTGGTCGAGTCGGTGACGAACGTGCGTCCGCCCGAGAGACGCCAGATCAGCCACGAGTCGATCGTGCCGAATGCCGTCGATCCAGTTGTGGTGACCCCACCATGTCGAGTCAGCCACTCGATCTTGCTGGCACTGAAATAGGGGTCGAGGACGAGACCCGTCGTATGTCTGACTTGATTGAGATGTGGTGCGAGATCACTGCAGCGATCGGCGGTTCGACGGTCCTGCCAGACGATTGCTCGAGCGAGCGGTCGATCGGTGGCACGATCCCACGCCACCACCGTTTCGCGTTGATTGGTGATACCGATCGCCGCAATGGCGATACCGCGTGCCTGCAGTTCGCCGATTACGTCACTCAATGTCGCCACCACCGCGTTCCAAATCTCCTCCGCGTCGTGTTCCACCCAACCCGGGCGAGGGAAGTGTTGGGTGAACTCGCGGTAAGACGACGCCGGGGAAGTGGTATCTCCGAGGAATGCGCGTGCCCGCACGCCGGTGGTGCCAGCGTCAATGGCGATGACGGCGTGATGGTTCACGACTGGTCGGTGATGTTTTCGAGCAAGGCGGGATCGATTTCGCGCGGACCTTTGTCGTCGGGGATTCCACAGGACAGGAGTGCGCTGGCGATGAACATCAGTCCCAGCAGGTATCCGACGCGTCGCTGCGCAATGAAGGAACGTCGGTGCAGAGGAGCAGTGGCTACGGTCATGTGCGAATCTCAGCGTAAGTGGCGAGTGGCAACTCGACGAAGAAGCGGGCGCCCCTGATGCCATCCGTCCTATTGGCTGCCCAAATGCGACCGCCATGCATCGCCACGTGCTCGAAAGCCAGCGCGAGCCCGAGGCCTGCACCCTCTTGCCCCGATCTTCGGCCTGCGGTGCCACCTCTACTGAATCGCTCGAAGATCTTTGCTTCCTCGCCTTCGATCAGTCCGAATCCGTCGTCCTCGACGATGATCCATGCATGCGACGGTGGATTTCCGCGTGGGGGGGCCTGAATCAGCACTTTCGGCTTACCCCCGCTGTGAATACGCGCGTTGTCGATCAGATTGGCGATCACGCGAGCGAGCCGCCGCCGGTCGCCGCGAATCATCGCGCCCGCAATCTCGGGACTTTCAGTGATTTCGGTCTTTGGGAGTGAACTCACCGACACGGCTTGCTCCACGAATTCGGTGAGGTCGAGTGGTTCGAGCACGAGACGCACTGCACCAGCGTCGAATCTGGAGATCTCGAGGAGGTCTTCCACGAGACGTTGAAAACGGGAAACGTCGCTCGTCAGGAGATCGAGCGCCGCTCGAGTTCGCTCGGAGAGCTCTTCTCGTCGCGACTGCATTACTTCCACCGATGCGGCCAGGGTCATCAGTGGAGATCGCAACTCATGGCTCACGTCGGAAGCGAATCGGGCATCACTCTCCACGCGCAGTTGCAGCGTCTCCACCATGTCGTTAAACGCCATGGTGAGTGCCTGAAGGTCGGGGTCGTCGGTGCTCTCGAGTCGGGTATCGAGTCGACCATCGGCGATCGCGCGTGCCGCCTGCGCTGCGTTGGCAAGCGGACGAACCGCGCGTCGCGAGGCGAACAACCCGAGGGCGAACCCCACTAGTCCGGTGATTGCGGTACTCACGAGGAGCGCCAATCGCAAGCTCTGGAGTGCATCGCGCACGTCGCGCAAGGTGTCGAGTTCGAAGTAGGCGGCATCCACACTGTCCAGCGGAATGCCGATGAGGAGCGCCTGGCCATCGCGATACGGAACGATCATCGTTGCCGCAATGCGATCATCGAGGACCATCGTGCGCAGGCTTTCAGGCAACGATGCTTCGGTGAATTGGGAACTCGAGTTCGTCCACTCGTCCGATGCCCACAGCAACCTTCGTGCAGTTCCCACCTGGTTGATCGCCGTGGTGAGTCCTTCCGGATTGATCGTCAGGTCCAGCTGCACACGTCGCGCGTTGGCAATCGCCTGGTTCACGCCGGTCGACTCGCGTTGTTGCAGAAGATTCGACTGCGTGAGTCCGTACGTGGTGAACGCCAGCACGCCAGCCAGGATCAACGAGCCGAGAAAGAACATGAACAGGATGCGGTTGCGCAGTCCAATTCGACGTGGGCGAACGCGGCGGTAGGTGTTGCGAATGACACGTCGCCATCGCGTCAGGCGATAACGGGTAGGGCGGATCTCCGGATCGAGGCTGGTCACGACTCGAGGCGATAACCGAGTCCGCGCACCGTCACCACATGGCGCGGATTGGCGGGATCGACTTCCACCTTCATGCGCAGCCGCCTGATGTGCACGTCGACCAGGCGTCCGTCACCGAAGTAGTCGTATCCCCACACTTTGTCGAGCAACATCTCGCGACTGAACACTCCGCCTGGATCGGCAGCAAGTTCGCACAACAAGCGGAACTCGGTCTTGGTGAGGATCACTTCTTGTCCGGCGATCAACACCTTCCCTTCCTCGGGAATCAACTCGAGATCACCGAACAACAATCGGGAGTGTCCGTGCGCAGCCGGTTTGGCGCGTCGGAGTAGTGCCCTGATCCGAGCAGAGAGTTCCTTCGGTGCAAATGGCTTCGTGAGGTAGTCATCGGCACCTGCCTCCAGTCCGGCCACCACGTCGTGGGTGTCGGAACGCGCGGTGACCATGACCACGGGAACGTCGCTCGACTTGCGCAGCGCACGGCACAACTCGAAGCCATCGATGCCCGGCAACATGATGTCGATCAGCACTACGTCGGCAGGTTTGCGATGGAAAGCAGAAATGGCGTCTTCGCCGCTCGCGGCTTCCTCGACCTCCCAGCCCTCTTCTTCGAGGGCCAACTTGACCGACTGTCGAATTCGTTCATCGTCCTCGACCGTGAGCACCCGAACCGTCATGGCTCAATCATTGCTGATCGGCGGAGGTGGACTGAACGATCAGTTCACCGAGGCTTGCGAAGATCGCCGGGCTGGCGGTCATGGTCTCTGCGGGGCGAATTGGGCCGCCGCGAAAGTCGCCGGTCAGGCACCCTGCCTCGCGCGCGATCAAGTCGCCCGCGGCGATGTCCCAGTCGTGCAAGTTCTCCTCGAAGTAGCCGTCCAAACGCCCGCAAGCAACGAAACACATGTCCACGGCGGCCGCACCGAACCTGCGGATGTCACGAATGCGGCCGATCATCTTTGCCACTCGGGCTGCCTGAACTGGTCGTGACTCAGGGGAATAACTGAATCCCGTCGCAACGAGTGCGGTTTCCAGACGCGCATCGAGGTTGCACCCAATCGGCGTGCCATTGAGATGGGCTCCGCCGCCGAGTGTGGCCGTGAACATCTCGCCTGCTGCAGCGACGTACACGGCTCCGGCAATGGCGACACCGCTTTGCCGTGCTCCGATGGAAACGGCCCACAGCGGAATGTCGTAGAGAAAGTTGCTCGTTCCATCGATCGGGTCGATGAACCAGGTGATGTCGTTCGAACCAGTATGAGAAGCGCCCTCCTCGCCGACGATCGAGTCGAACGGGCGCAGTGAGCGAAGCCCCTCGTAGATGAGAGTCTCCGAGGCCCTGTCGTACTCGGTGACCATGTCGGTGCGCGACGTCTTGGTCGAGACTTCCTGCAGTCCGCGCTTACGTCCGGCGAGCGCCATGTCACCCGCTCGTCGCGCGAGTCGCTCGGCAACGTCGAGCAACTCCCGGGCCAAGGCTGACGACTCGTCAGTCATCTAGTGGTCTGAGTCCTGGATCTCGCGCCATTCACCGAGGGCGCGGAGCACCAACACCGCCACGACCCCCATGCCAAAGGCGGTCAGCGTCGAGCCAAGGAACAGGCCGATTCCATTCGGCACGGTGCACTCGCCAGAACATTGGATGTCGACTAACGCATAACCGATGAGTCCGCCAGCAAGCCCCGCGATGAGCACCGCGACGAAGGCAACTGCGCGTGCGAGTGGTGAGGGGAGGGCGGACAGAGGACGCGACACGGGGTAGAGCGTAGTTTCGGCGCACCGAGAGCGCTTAGGTTGGCTGACCGATGGACCATTCCGGTGACCGAGCGATTCTGCATGTCGACATGGACATGTTCTTCGTTGCCGTCGAGTTGTTGCAGCGACCCGATTTGAGGGGACGACCCGTGGTCGTGGGTGGCGATTCGGATCGTGGTGTGGTGGCGGCTGCCTCCTATGAAGCTCGTCGGTTCGGCGTGCACTCCGCGATGTCATCCCGTCGGGCCAAGCAGTTGTGTCCGCAGGCGGTGTTCTTGCCCGGGAACATGAGCCTGTATGCCGACTACTCCAGTCGAGTGTTCTCCATTTTCGAGGACTTCACGCCGCTCGTGGAGGGTTTGTCGCTCGACGAAGCATTTCTCGATGTCACTGGTGCGCGCTTGGTTCATGGAACTCCGATCGACATCGGCCGAAAGATCCGTCAACGGGTGCTCGACGACGTGGGGTTGCGCTGCAGCGTGGGTGTGGCGACGAGCAAGTTCGTCGCCAAGCTCGCCTCGGAGCGTGCCAAGCCGAAGGCGACATCGTCCGGTGTGGAGGAAGGCGTTGGTGTATTCGTGGTGGAGCACGGAACCGAGGTCGAGTTCGTTCGTGCGCTTCCCGTCGGCGCGTTGTGGGGAGTCGGTCCGGTGACACTGGAAAAGCTCACCCGTCTCGGAATTCACCTCGTCGAAGATTTGGCGCGTGTCCCACTCGAAGCACTTTCCAGTGTCGTCGGGGAGTCGCACGCTCATCATCTGCATGACCTGGCACATGCACGTGATGATCGCCCGGTGGTGCCCGATAGTGCCGCCAAGTCGGTTGGAAACGAAGAGACGTTTCTCGTCGACATCGTGGACTACGCCGAGTTGCGCACTCAATTGGTGCGCCTCACGGATTCCGTGCTGTCACGATGCCGAAAAGACGCACTGACCCCGCGCACGCTGACCGTGAAGATCAAGTACTCCGATTTCACGTTGATCACGCGCTCGAAAACGCTGGATCATGCGGTGACCACCGTGCCGGCTGCCGTCAAAGTCTTGGAAGAGTTGCTAGCGAAGGTCGACATCACGCCCGGCGTTCGATTGCTCGGGGTCAGTGCGCGCAACTTCGACCTCGATCACGTCCAAATGTCCCTTTTCGACTCGACCGATTTCGACGCTGATGTGCCGAGTGCCTTGGAGGAGGCGTGGGCACCAGCCACACGGGCAATCGACGAAATCCGCGAGCGGTTCGGGTCACGGGCCATTCGGCCAGCCAGTGCCCTCGGGGACGATCCTGAGCCGGGTGAATCTGCGTGGGGCCCGAACCAAACCGACCGCACGGATTGAGAAATGCCCGTCCCCGTGCGAAACTGAAGGTCGCATGCCACTTTCAGAAGACGAACAACGAATCCTCCGGCAGATTCAGGAGCAGCTCGAAACGGACGAGCGGTTCGCGTCTGCGGTCTCTTCGTCGGGTCTGTATCGGCAAGCTGCTCGCTCGCTGCGTTGGGCTGCGCTTGGCGTGGTCGCATCGCTCGCGTTCACGATCTACGCACTGCAGATTCATTTCCTCGTCGCGTTCCTCGGGTTTCTCGGCATGCTTGCCTGCGTACTGGTGATCGAGCGTCAGTTGCGGGCCATGAGCAAGGTCGGACTGAAGGACGTCTCTGCAACCATTCGCGGTGCGCGCATGAACGCTCAGTCGATCCGCGACAGGTTCACGCGAGACGTCTAAACCCGTGACTTCTCGTGACGGCGGGTACCTCGCCGTCGACATCGGCGGCACGAAACTGGCGGTGGGGATCGTTTCCGCTGAAGGCGAACTCTTGTCGAGTGCATCGACGCCGACGCCACAAGTGGACGTCTGGGAATCGTTGGTCAGATTGATCGATGAACGATTGCGCGATGCACCGATCGAGGTGTCGTGTTGTGGTGTCGGTTGTGGTGGTCCCATGGGGCCAGGCGGGGAATCGGTTTCCACGCTGCACATTCCTGAGTGGCGCAACTTCCCTCTCCACAGTTCACTCGCCACGCATCTGGGCATGCCCACTTTCATTGCCAACGATGCGCAAGCCATCGTCCTCGGCGAGAGTTGGGTGGGCGCTCTCCGCGGTGAGTCGAACGCGATCGGCATGGTGGTTTCGACCGGCGTGGGCGGCGGAGTGATCAGCGACTCGCGACTGGTACTAGGACGTCTTGGAAACGCCGGTCACATCGGGCACATGATCGTGGAGCCCGAAGGGCGCTGGTGTGCATGCGGCGCGCGGGGCTGTCTCGAAGCCCATGCGTCTGGTACTGCCATTCGTGAGATGACCGGCCGACCCGCGGCGGAAGCTCCGATCGAGATTCGGCGGCAAACGGGAAGATACGTCGGTCGTGCGCTCGCAAGTGTCGGAGCATTGTTCGACCTGCGCCGCGCGGTGATCGGCGGTTCAGTGGCGCTCGGCTTCGGTGCGCCATTCTTCGAGGGAGTTGACGAAGAACTGCAACTTCGTTGTGGTCTCGAGTTTCTTCATGACTTCGTCGTCACACCAGTCGGGCTTGGTTCCTCGTCGCCGCTGATCGGCGCGGCAGCCGTGGCGCGAGCGGCGACTAGCGTCTAGCCCGTGAAGCCGTCCTACAGCGCCGAAGCAGAGAAGTATCGCCAAGAAGTGCGGGCATTCCTTGTCGCCAACCTGCCTCAGGGTTGGAAGGGCATCGGATCGCTCGAAGGCGAGGAATACGAGCAGTTCGTCAAGTCATGGCGCGCGACGATTGCCCAGGCAGGCTTCCTGGCTCCTGGTTGGCCCAAGGAATATGGCGGCGGCGGTTTGTCGGCACTCGAACAAGTGATCGTGGCCGAAGAGTTCACGCGTGCAGGTGCGCCGACAGGAACGCAAAACGACGTGTTCGGCATTCAGATGCTCGGCAACACGTTGTTGCTGTTCGGCACGGAAGAACAGAAGCGCCACTATTTGCCACGCATCATCTCGGGTGACGACATCTGGTGTCAGGGCTACAGCGAGCCGAATGCCGGTAGCGACTTGAGCAACGTAGGTCTCAAGGCGGTGCTCGACGGCGACGAATGGGTGCTCAACGGTCAGAAGATTTGGACGTCGTCAGGTCATCTCGCCGACCACATCTTCACGTTGGCGAGAACCGATGCAGATGCGCCGAAGCACAAGGGCATTTCATTCCTGCTCGTGGACATGCGCCAGCCAGGGATCGAGGTGCGTCCGATCAAGATGATCTCCGGCGAAAAGGAATTCAACGAAGTCTTCTACACCGATGTCCGCGTACCCAAGGAGAACGTCGTCGGAGGTGTGAACAACGGATGGGCCGTGGCGATGGGCCTTTTGGGTTACGAGCGCGGCGAGGCTGCAGCAACCGCGCCAATTCGATTCGCGGCCGAGCTCGACAGGTTGCTCACCTTGGCCAAGGAACGAGGAGTGACGAGCGATGCGCGAATGCGCCAGCGACTGGCGAACGCGCACATCAAGGTACAAGTGATGCGTTACCTCGGCATGCGCACCCTGACGCGCTTCCTTGGCGGTCATCACCCTGGCCCTGAGAGCGCCATCTTCAAGGTGTATTGGAGCGAATACCACCGCAGGATCACGGAGTTGGCGGTGGAGATCCTCGGCATGGACGCTCTGGTGCCCGATGGTCGACGGTCGACGAGTGCATTTCAAACCGACGACGTGGGTGCACCGAATTCGTCCAACAGTTGGGTGATGACATTCCTCCATGCGCGTGCCGGAACGATCTATGCGGGGTCGTCGGAGATTCAGCGCAACATCCTCGGCGAGATGGTGCTCGGCCTGCCCAAGGAGCCGAAGCCAGCGTGAACCTTCGGATGGTCGGCTCGTTGCTCGGCGCGCTCGCGTCACGGCCACATTTGTGGACGACGGCAATACGTCAGACCTTCACGCTCGCTCCGCGGGGCTGGTGGCGAACGGCCCCGTTCCTGCCGATTCCTGCGCGTGAGTACGTGTCGTTTCGTGCCCACACCCAGTACGGCACCGGCCGTCACGAACCAGAGGTCCATGACGTCATCGATTACCTCAAGTGGTGCCGGGACTGGCACAGTACGAACGCCCATAGGCGGGGCTGACCATGCGAAGCGCGCTCGTTCTCAATGCAACGTACGAGCCGCTGAGCGTGGTGTCTGCACGACGAGCCGTATGTCTCGTGTTGTCGGACAAGGCCGACATCGTCGAGGACGACGGCACGAGGGTGAACGCCGCATCGATTTCTCTGCCTGCTCCACTCGTGATCCGTCTCCGTTACGTCGTCAAGGTGCCGTTCCATCGCCGCACCGCGTTGTCGAGGCGCGCGATCTTCGCTCGTGACGGCCATCGCTGTCAGTACTGCGGGGGAAACGCTGATTCGATCGATCACGTGATGCCCCGTTCTCGGGGTGGTCTGCACATCTGGGAGAACGTCACCGCGGCTTGTCGGCCCTGCAATTTGCGCAAGAGTGATCGAACTCCCGAAGAAGCGGGCATGCGCCTTGCCACACGGCCGTATGCGCCCCGCGAAACGGCATGGATCACGTTGTCCGTGGGACGAGTGCCGGAGGCGTGGAAGCAGTATCTCGCCGAAGCATCCTGATCGACACCGTGAAGATCGAAGTCCAGCGGTGTGCTGCCGAAGCGGGGGAGTTCCACCACCGGGATCTCGGGCCGAATGAGGCATGGTTCGTCGAGACGATTAGGGAAGCAGTGGTGCTGGGTTCGCGTCAAGACGAAGGTCTCATCGATCGCGCAAAGTGCAAGTCAGAGAATGTCGAGGTGACGGTTCGCCGGAGTGGTGGGGGCATCGTCCATCTCGTTCCGGGACGTCACGTGTGGGTGGACATCACGATTTCGTCCGATCATCCGCAGTGGACGGACGACGTGGTCGAATCGGCGATGTGGCTCGGTCGAGTGTGGGTGCGAGCACTCGATCGACTGGAAGTCGATTCATCCGTATACGGGGATCGTCTCTCTGGCGACGAACTCGGACGGTTGATCTGTTTCGCATCGCTCGGACCAGGCGAGGTGGTCGATCAGTCGGGGGCCAAACTCGTCGGCATCTCGCAACGACGCACGCGCTCGACCGCACGCTTCCAGTGCACGGTCCTCACTGCGTGGGATCCTCGGCGTGTGCTCGATCTGCTGGTGCCTGAGATCGACGTGCCGCCCACCGCACTTGACGACCTGCAACGACGAGTTGCCGTCGTCGAGCGTCAACGCGCCGACATCGAGTCGGCTTTCGAACACGCACTGCTCGCCAACTAGACGCGCCCGCACTCGCCATTCGTATGGCCCCGCCTTCGTTTGGGCACCCCGAAAACTCGCCGGTGGCTGTCCGCCGTCAAAAAAGTGGGGAAAAGTGGGGAAATATCCTTGCTAGTGGGGGAAAGTGGGGATACAGTCTCGTCCAGCGGGTGGAGCCCTCGGCCTCACCTGCTGGCAGCAAGCGGGAGGAGACCAAGCCCCACTGGGGTTTGGAGATGGAGGGGCAGTGTTTGTAGGAGTGCACGAGCGGCAGCTCGACCCAAAGGGTCGAATGGCGTTGCCGGCGTCCTTCCGTCCCCGTCTGGAGCCGCGTTGCTATCTCTCGATCGGCCGGGACAAGTGCGTCGATGTGCTCACCGCCGAAGCCTTCGAGGACGTGGCTCGTGATGCAGTCGACAAGGTGCGTCGCGGAGAGATGGACCGCAATCAGCAACGAGCGCTCGCCAGCAACACCTTCGAAGTGGTCGTCGATGCGCAAGGCCGCATCAACATCGATGAGAAGCTCCGCGAGTACGCCGGCCTCACGCTCAATTCGAAGGTCGTGGTGAGCGGCTCCTTCGATCGCGTCGAGATCTGGGACCCGAGCCGACACGAACGAATCAACGAACAAGGTCTGGCTGACATCGCCGGACCTGCGATCTAGGGAGAGGGGGCGAGCACGACGTGATCCGGCGCAGGGCCACCTGAGTGGTCCGCTCCGTGACGATGCAGTTTCCCGATCGACAAGATGGACAGCCCCAACTCCGCCCGCTCCCATCTCGTTGATCCGGGGAGACATCCCGGCAACACAGTCGGTCGGGGAACTGCAGCGTTACGGAAAGCGTCGAAGTGCGACTTCTCATGAGCACGCTCCGCGAATCCTTCGGACACGACCCCGTGATGATCGACGAAATCGTCGAAGCTTTCGCGCCCGTTCCTCACGGAGTGGTGGTCGACGCAACGCTCGGCGGAGGTGGGCACACCACCAAGTTGCTCGAGCGCTACGAGTGGATGAGCATTCTCGGCATCGATCGCGATCCGCTGGCGATCGAGCACGCAACGGCCCTTTCGTCGAGCTTCGGAAATCGCTTGATGGTGCAACAGGGTGCTTTCGATCGAATTCCCGACTACCTCGCGCACCGAGGAATCGAATGGATCTCGGGCGCTCTCTTCGACTTGGGGATCTCGTCGCCGCAAGTGGACCTGGCCGAGCGGGGCTTCTCCTACCGCTCGGCCGGTCCGCTTGACATGCGCATGGACACGACACAGAGGTTGAGCGCAGAAGAC
>JBDKEO010000096.1:0-5964 GCA_039795205.1 Actinomycetota bacterium | reverse complement strand
CCTCTCGATGATCATCGCCATTCCCTGACCACCGCCGACGCACATCGACTCCATACCGATGCGCTTGTCGGTGTTCTGCAAGCCGTTGATCAACGTGGTCATGATGCGAGCACGGTCATTCCGAACGGGTGACCGAGGGCGATCGCGCCACCGTGCACGTTCAACTTGTTCCAGTCGATACCCAGGTGCTTCGCCGACGGGATGACTTGTGCTGCGAATGCTTCGTTGATCTCGACGAGGTCGATGTCGTCGATCGTCATGCCTGCACGCTTCATCGCCTGGCGGCATGCCTCGATCGGACCGAGACCCATGATCTCGGGGTTGAGCGCCGAGACACCCGACGACACGATGCGAGCCAATGGCGTGATGCCAAGTCGCTTCGCCATGTCGAGACTCATCACCATCACGGCAGCGGCACCGTCGTTGAGTGGGCAGGCGTTTCCTGCGGTGATCTGGCCATCGGGACGGAATGCCGGCTTGAGCGCGGCCAAGCCCTCTGCAGTGGTGCCATCACGCGGGCCATCATCCTTGGCGATCACACGGCCATCGGGAAGGGTCAGCGGAGTGATTTCACGCTCGAAGAATCCGTTCTTCTGGTTCTCCACGGCCAACTGTTGCGAACGTGCAGCAAAACGATCCATCTCCTCACGCGAGACGTTCTCCACTTCGCGAACGTTCTCGGCCGTTTGACCCATCGCGATGTAATAGTCCGAGAGTCCTGATGGTGGAGTCCACGTGGGTTGTCCACCTTCGGCGCGCAACTTGGTGCGCGCACCCGGCTCTTTGAACACGGGATTCGGCGCGGTGTCGCTCGCACCTGACATATAGCGACTCACCGTCTCTACGCCTGCCGCGATGAAGCAATCGCCCTCTCCTGCCTTGATCGCGTGCGCGGCCATGCGAATGGTCTGCAAGCTCGATGAGCAGTAACGATTGACAGTGACGCCAGGCACGTCGTCGAGTCCGGCGAGCAATGCGACGGCACGAGCGATGTTGAAGCCACCCTCGCCGGCGGGCTGACCGATGCCCATGATCAGATCTTCAACTTGGTCCTGCTTCACCTGCGGAACCTTTTCCATCAACGCCTTGACGATTTGAGCCGACATGTCGTCGGGACGCAGATCGACGAGAGAACCCTTGTTGGCACGGCCGATCGGGCTGCGGGCCGTGGCGACGATCACTGCTTCAGTCATGGGAGCACCTCATTCTCTGTTCTCTGGTTGCCGATCTCTGGCAATTAGTTACCGAACGGTACCATTCGGCCATGGAGCTGCGCCCAATCCCTCTCGACCAGATCGACCTGTCCAGCCCCGAGTTGTGGACCGGTCCACGCGAGATCCGTGAATCCACCTTCGCCACACTGCGCCGCGAATCTCCCGTGCACTTCTTCGCCGAGCACGACATGCCGTTCTTCCCCGCGGGACCCGGCTATTTCGCGA
Organism: Actinomycetota bacterium; assembly: GCA_039795205.1. GTDB lineage: Bacteria > Actinomycetota > Acidimicrobiia > Acidimicrobiales > Ilumatobacteraceae > UBA3006. The sequence continues at coordinate 4,525 of JBDKEO010000096.1, read as the reverse complement.
TAACCAAGCACGAAGACATCTGGCATGTGAGCCGTAACCCAGAGACGTTCTGCAGCGGCGAAGGATTCAACATCACCGATCTACCAGCCGAGCTGCGCGAGTTCTACGGCTCGATGATCGCAATGGACGACCCCAAGCACGTGCGTCTGCGCACCATCGTTTCGAAGGCATTCACACCCAAGGAAATCGGGCGCGTCGAACAGTTCGTCCGTGATCGCGCCGCGGGAATCATGGATCGGGTACTCGAGGAGCACGCGAACGACGAATTCGACTTCGTCGACAAGATCGCGGCTCCATTCCCCCTCGAGATCATCTGCCAAATGATGGGTATACCCCCGTCTGATGAACGCCAAATCCTCGAATGGTCGAACGTGATCCTCGGTGCGGGTGACCCCGATTTCGGCGGCACGTTCGAGAACTTGATGAACGTTTCGCTCGAGATCTTCGCGTATGCCCAAGCACATGGTGAGGCGCGACTGAAGAATCCCACCGACGACCTCACCAGCGTGATGATGAACGCCACCGTCGATGGTGACCGCATGACCCCACAGGAGTTCGGCTCGTTCTTCATCCTCCTCGTGGTGGCGGGCAACGAAACCACTCGCAATGCGATCAGCCACGCGATGCTCGCGCTGACCAATCATCAGGATCAACGAAAGATTTGGTTCGACAACTTCGAGGCGAACACGAAGACAGCCGTAGAGGAGATCGTCCGCTGGGCGACACCGGTGATCAATTTCCGCCGCACGGCCACTCGGGACACCGAAATACGCGGCGTGAAGATTGCGGAAGGCCAAAAAGTGGTGATGTGGTATAACTCGGGCAATCGCGACGACGATGTCTATGCGGATCCCTATCGCTTCGACGTCACCCGTGCCGCCAACCCCGCACAGATAGGCTTCGGCGCCGGCGGCCCGCACTTCTGCCTCGGCGCGAACCTCGCGCGACGCGAGATCGCAATGATGTTCGACGAGATCCGGCGCAAGGCCCCCAACCTGCAGGTGACAGGCGAACCCGCTTACCTCCAGAGCAACTTCATCAACGGCATCAAGCGCATGCCGGCGCGCCTGAGCGCCTGATCAGCCCAGGTCGCTTTTCGGCCCGAAACGACAAAAAGCCCCGCCGGTTTCCCGACGGGGCTCTGTTGTCGACTGGGCGATCAGGAGCAGCCGCTCGACGATCCGCAATCACCGCACACGTAGCACGCACCGGCGCGCTGCATGTTGGCGGATCCGCACGAGGAGCAAATGGCTCCGGTGCCCGCGGGCTTGGCCGACTGGTGAGAGTCGACGGCCATCTGGGCAACGAGGTCCTCGACCGACGGAATCGTCTTCGGGTCGCTCATCATCTGGGCACCCTGCGTGGTCTCCACCACCGACTCCTCCACTCCCGGCAGCGTCGGCTGCATGCGCTCTTCACGGGTGAAGATGCCGAGTTCGGCACGCTCGTCGGCCGATAGGTACTCCACCGCGAGGCGACGGAACAAGTAGTCGACGATCGAGGACGCCATCCGGATGTCGGAATCATCTGTCATACCGGCGGGCTCGAAGCGGGTATTGATGAATGCCTCGACGAACGCGCGTAGCGGGACGCCGTACTGGAGTCCGTACGAGATGCTCTTGGCGAAGGCATCCATGATGCCGGCCAAGGTGCTTCCCTGCTTGGACACCGTGAGGAAGATCTCGCCGGGGCGGCCATCCTCGTACTCGCCGATGGTGGCGAAGCCCTTGGTGTCCGACACGCGGAACTCGAAAGTGCGACCACGACGCGAACGCGGCAGCTTTTGGCGGATCGGCTTGTGCACGATCTTCTCCACCACCGATTCGACCGCAGCAGCGACGGCGTCGGACTTCTTGTCGTCGTCCTTCTTCGCCGTCGACAGCGGCTGACCGACCTTGCAGTTGTCGCGGTAGATCGCCACGGCCTTCACGCCGAGTTCCCACGCCAACATGTGCAACGCCTCGATGTCTTCGATGGTCGCCTCTTCGGGCATGTTCACCGTCTTGGAGATGGCACCCGAGAGGAACGGCTGGGCAGCGCCCATCATCCGCACGTGACCCTCGTAGTGGATCGTGTTGTCACCCATCGAGCAGGCGAACACCGGGAGGTGTTCCACCTTGAGGTCGGGCGAACCGACGATCGACTTGTTGGTGTCGATGTAGGCGACGATGCGATCCACCTGCTCAGCGTTGTAGCCGAGTCGGCGCAATGCACGCGGCACCGTCTGGTTGACGATGGCCATGTTGCCGCCACCCACCAACTTCTTGAACTTCACGAGACCGAGGTCGGGCTCGATGCCGGTGGTGTCGCAGTCCATCATCAAACCGATGGTTCCCGTCGGAGCAAGCACGGTGGCCTGGCTGTTGCGCACGCCGTACTCCTCGCCGTCGAGCACCGCTCGCTCCCACGACTCGGTGGCTGCAGCCACGAGGTCCGACTGCACCACGTTGGTGTCGACGATGTTGGCATTGGCTTCGCGGTGCATCCGCAACACGTTGAGCATGTAGCGCTCGTTGGCGGCGAAACCAGCGAATGGTCCCATGCGGCTGGCGATACGTGCGCTCGTGGCGTACGCGTGGCCGGTCATCATCGAGGTCAGCGCTGCTGCCCACGCACGACCACCGGTCGAGTCGTACGGCATGCCGAGGGCCATCAACAATGCGCCGATGTTGGCGTAACCAAGACCAAGCTGACGGAACGCACGGCTGTTCTCGCCGATCTTCTCCGTCGGGTAGTCGGCGTTGCCCACGAGGATCTCCTGCGCAGTGAACATGACTTCGATGGTGTGGCGGTAGGCGTCCACATCGAAGGTGTCGTCCTCATTGAGGAACTTGAGCAGGTTGATCGAGGCAAGGTTGCACGCCGAGTTGTCGATGTGCATGTACTCGCTGCAGGGGTTCGAGCCGTTGATGCGGCCGGCTGCATGGGCGGTGTGCCACTTGTTGATGGTGGTGTCGAACTGCAGACCCGGGTCGGCGCACTCCCACGAGGCCGTGGCGATCTGGCGCCACAGGTCACGGGCACGCACCGTACGCACGGCACTGCCGTCCTTGACCGCACGGAGCGTCCAGTCGCGATCTTCCTTGACCGCGTTCATGAACTCGTCGGTGACGCGCACCGAGTTGTTGGCGTTCTGGTACTGCACCGAGAACGAGTCCTTGCCGTCGAGGTCCATGTCGAAGCCGGCGTCGCGCAATGCGCGGGCCTTCTGCTCTTCGCGCGACTTGCACCACACGAACTCCTCGACGTCCGGGTGATCGACGTTGAGGATGACCATCTTCGCGGCGCGGCGAGTCTTGCCACCCGACTTGATGGTTCCTGCCGAGGCGTCGGCACCACGCATGAAGCTCACCGGACCGGAGGCCGTGCCGCCACCCTTGAGGTGCTCTGCGCTGGAACGAATGTTGGAGAGGTTGATGCCCGCTCCTGAACCGCCCTTGAAGATGATTCCCTCTTCGCGGTACCAGTTGAGGATTCCATCCATCGTGTCGTCAGTGGCGAGGATGAAGCACGCGCTCGCCTGCTGCGGCACACCCTTCACACCGATGTTGAACCACACCGGCGAGTTGAACGCAGCACGTTGCGTGACGAGGATGAACTTCAACTCGTCACGAAATGCCTCGGCCTCGTCGGCGTCCGCGAAGTAACCACCTTCGATACCCCAGTTGGCGATCGTGTCGGAGACGCGGTCGATCACCTGACGCAACGAGTGCTCACGCTCCGGGGTGCCAGGGGTGCCACGGAAGTACTTCTGGGCGACGATGTTGGTGGCGTTCAACGACCAGGTGACAGGGAACTCGACACCGAGCTGCTCGAACGCAACGGTGCCGTCCTTCCAGTTGTTGATACGTGCATCGCGCTTCTCCCACGCGACGAGGTCGTAGGGGTGCACGGAGCCGTTGGTGAACTTGCGACGGATCCCGATGGTGAGACGCTCTGGCGCGAGAGACATGTTGGGTGTTTCTTTCTCTTCGATGTGGTTGCTACTAGAACTCGATTACTTGCGATCTGCGACTTGCTGACTTGCCTTGCCTCCACGGTCCTGGACGAACGTCCAAGGGGGTTGGGCCGTCACCACATCGTGGCCCCCTCGCGGAGACCACAACATGTTGTGGTGAACCCATCCCCATTGCAGGTTCGCCCACAACTGGTAGGGGACGATTACAGCACTGTAATTCGCCCCTGTCAATCATTTCCGAGCCCCATCGGGCGGGCTCGGGCCTGATTGCGACCGGGTGTGCAACCGGCACCTCCCGCCTTTCCCCCCAACACAGGTTCAGGACCGCCCAGTCCCACATCTGCCGTGTGGCGTATGTGCAAAAAGGCGCCGGTTGCGAGCCGCAATCTACGGCCGTACCCCTGTGAGAAGGAAGTGGACAACCGTGTGAATTTAAGAATGTTTCTGGGGAAAGCCTTGTGGAACGTGGGGTTCAGGCTGGGGACAAGCTGTTCATAACCGGTGGATGGTCACTGGGATGGCGTTCAAGGCCGCATTTCCCGACAGCGGGTCGAGTACGTCGTGATC
>JBDKEO010000091.1:0-4452 GCA_039795205.1 Actinomycetota bacterium | reverse complement strand
CTGGCCGTGTATGAGCACGACGACTTCTGGCAGTGCATGGACACCCACCGCGATTGGACGTTGCTCGACTCGATGGCCACGAGTGAAAGGCCGCCTTGGAAGCTCTGGTAGCAGCGCTCCCTCAGTTCAACGGGAAACGGGTGCTCGTCACCGGCGACACCGGGTTCAAGGGCTCGTGGCTGTCGCTCTGGCTCCATGACCTCGGAGCAGAGGTCTTCGGCTTTGCGTTACCGCCGGAGGGGCCCGTGTCACATTTCGATCAACTCGAGCTGCGATCGTTGATCGATCACACGGATGGTGACGTGCGGGATCTGGACGCAGTGCGCAAGGCATTCCTCCGCGCGAGACCGGACATCGTCATACATCTCGCAGCACAGCCGATCGTCCGCCGCTCCTACAGGGACCCGAAGGAGACCTTCGACACCAACGTTGCCGGAGGAGTGAACGTGCTCGAAGCAGTACGCGAATCGACCTCGATTCGTTCGCTCGTCTTCGCCACTTCGGACAAGTGCTACCGCAACCGCGAAACGCACGTCGGTTACGTCGAGACCGACGAACTGGGTGGGCACGATCCGTACAGTGCCTCGAAAGCCGCCGCCGAGTTGGTCTTCTCCTCCTACAACGACTCGTTCTTCGTTCACCGTGAAGGCTTCAATGCCGCCAGCGCACGAGCCGGCAATGTGATCGGTGGCGGCGATTGGGCCGAAGCACGGATCATTCCCGACTGCATTCGCGCTCTCGCCAACGATGAAGAAATCGTGATTCGTTCCCCTCGTGCCACGCGTCCGTGGCAACACGTGCTGGAACCACTCTCGGGTTATCTCGTCCTGGCCGCTGCGCTGCTCGACAAGCCCGACACCACTGGATCATGGAACTTCGGACCGGCGGAAGATTCCATTCACACCGTGCTCGATGTCGTGGAACGCTCGATCAAGCACTGGGGTACGGGCTCCGTGCGCGTGGAGGAAGCCGACGCGAAGATGCACGAAGCAGGCCTCCTCAACTTGAACTGCAGCAAGGCACACTCGCAACTTGGATGGAGACCTCGCTGGGGGTTCGAGGCGACGCTCGAACAAACCATCGGTTGGTACCGCGAACAACACGCCGGCACACCAGCGATCGAACTCACTCGCCGACAGATCAACGACTACGCGGAGGCCCGACCATGATCGACGGAGTCAAAGTGATTCCATTGCGCCAGATTCACGACGAGCGCGGCAAGGTGATGCACATGTTGAAGACCACCGATGAACACTTCGAGCAGTTCGGCGAGATCTATTTCTCGACCGTGTTTCCCGGCGTGATCAAGGCGTGGCACATCCACTCGCAAATGACCCTCAACTATGCGGTTCCCATCGGCCGTATCAAATTCGTGATGTACGACGATCGGCCGAACAGCCCCACCAAGGGCGAAATCCAGGAACTCATCCTTGGACCTGACAACTACATGTTGGTCAGCGTTCCTCCAGGAGTTTGGAACGGCTTCAAGGGAATCGACACCAACATGTCGCTCGTAGCCAACTGCGCCACGATCCCCCACGATCCAAACGAAATCGATCGCATGGACCCGATGTCGTCGACGATTCCTTACGACTGGGCACTCAAGCACCGATGACCAACGGTGTCCTCGTCGTTGGTGGCTTTGGCACCATCGGCGGGCGACTCTCCGAACGACTCGAAGCCACGACCGATGTCGCACTGCGATTGTCGTCGCGCGAATCGCGACCTGCGCCACCATGGGCATCTCGAGCGTCGACCTGCGTAGCCGACGTAACGAAAGCCGCGGGATGGAGCGACGCCCTTCACGGCATCGACACCGTGGTGTACCTGGTCTCGCTGCCCGACTTCGCCGCCAAGGACGATCCCGATTGGGCCTGGCAGGTGGGTGTGGAAGGGACTCGTATCGTGCTTGACGCAAGCATTGCGGCAGGTGTGAAGCGCTTCATCTTTCTCTCCACGGGCCACGTGTACGGGACTCCATATGTAGGTCACATCACGGAGACCAGCCCGACCAACCCGCAACAGCCCTACGCCACCACCCACTTGGAGGCAGAACACTTGTTGGCCGACGCACACGATCGTGGAAAGATCGAAAGCGTCCGGGTTCGACTTTCGAACGGATTTGGATATCCGAAACGAGCAGACAACGAGATCTGGCAGATCATCATCAACGACCTCTGTCGCCAGGCGGTCACCACTGGGCGACTGGAGCTTCGAACGCCAGGTACCCAGCGCCGCAATTTCATTCCATATGTCGACGTCTGTACTGCACTCGTCCACCTGATCAACCTGCCGAGCGTGGGCGATGGACTGTTCAACCTGGGGTCAACCGTGTCGATGACGATCGCCGACGCTGCGCGACGCGTACAGGAGCGGGCCCAAGTAGTGCTGAATCGAGATCTCCCCCTCACCATTCCTGACTATTCGGGCGAGTCGGCACCCGATTTGTTCTACGACTCGGGAAAGATCCGCTCGACTGGTTTGACGTTGACGGATGACATTGACTCTGAGATCGACGCCCTGCTGCGATATTGCGCGGAGACATTCTCATGACCGCCAATCCACTCGTCTCCGTGGTGATTCCCACTTACAACCACGCGCACTTTCTGCGCACCTCGCTCGGTTCGGTGGTCGCACAGACCCTCACCAACTGGGAAGCGATCGTGGTCAACAACTTCTCCACCGACGACACCGAATCGGTGGTGGCTTCGTTCAACGATGATCGGATCAAGCTCGTCAACTTCCAGAACAATGGCGTGATTGCAGCAGGACGAAACGAAGGCATCCGACGAAGTCGGGGTGAATTCGTGGCGTTCCTTGACTCGGACGACGAATGGCAGGCCGCGAAGTTGGAACGCTGTGTCAATGCGCTCGCAGGTGGAGCCGACCTGGTCTGTCACGCGGAGAAGTGGGTGGGGGGCGATCGCCCTGTGCGCATCGTCGAGTACGGACCCGCAGACAAGTCGTCGTGGCGGGGACTGCTGCTCGATCAAAATCGAATCTCGACTTCAGCCACCGTGGTGCGCCGCTCTTGCCTCGAGCAAGTCGGCATGTTCGACGAATCGACCGAGTTCATCACTGCCGAGGACTACGAAATGTGGATGAAGCTTGCTCGCCTCGGTTGCAGGTTCGAATTCCTCACCGATGTCCTCGGGGTGTACCGACGCCACGAAAGCAACGCCAGTGGCTCGATCCTGCGCCACTTGGCAGCCGAACGCGCGGTGGTGCAGAAACATCTCGCGCTCGACCCAACGATCACGAACGGCCAACGCAGAAGGCGGCTCGCCAAGTGTCTCTACACCGCAGGACGTGGGTTTCAAGCAGGTGGCAAACGACTTCGCGCTGCATCGATGCTGGTACGAGCGGCGTTCGGTAACCCCTTGCATCTCCGCACCTACGTGGCGCTCGCAATGTTGCTCATTCCGGGACGACACTCGTGAGTGACATTCTTGCTGATTACCGATCTGCCGAGGTCTCATACTTTGCGTTCGCACGACACGCCATCGTGGAGGCGCTTCGCCGCTCTGGGGTCGGTCACGGCGATCGAGTCGCACTGCCTGGATTCATTTGTCGCGACGTACTCGCTTCGATCGCCGTCCTCGGCGCAGAACCACTCTTCTATGACGTGAATGAGATGCTCCGACCGAGTTCACTCGACCATGTGCCGCCCGCCAAGGCGATCATTGCAGTCGACTACTTTGGGTTCGCTCAGGATCTTGCCCCATTTCGCGCCTACTGCTCGCGCACGAATGCCCGACTGATCGAAGACAACGCACACGGACTGTTCAGCCGCGATGAGCGAGGTGATTTGCTCGGCCTCCGTGGTGATTTCGGCACCTTGAGTCTGCGCAAGGCGTTCCACGTCTCTTCCGGTGCAGCGCTACTTGATACCCAAGGCACAGGAATTTCAATGCCGTGTATCGAACGAGGCGAAGGAGCGCACGCACTGCGTTTCGCGCTGTCCCGTTTCGAACGCCGCACCCGCATCCCCGCTTTCGCTGCAATGCGTGCGACGATCCGCACGGCGCGTCGGTTGATTGGCAAACCGGCAATCGACGTTGGCTCGACAGACGATGAGACCCAACTACCTGCAGCAATGGCCATCGGGTGTCGCGCGCTCGAGCGTTTGAATCAGCAGGATGCAGACGCCGAACGCAACCGACGACGAGCATTGTTCGACCGCGTCGCGGCAGACCTACGTGGCACGCCACACGTTCGTCTGCTCCACGATCATCTGGATGACTTCGTAGTTCCCTACGGCGTGCCATTTCGCTACGACGGACCGGGTCTGCCGACGCTGCGCGCAATTGAGCGGCGACATCATGTAGTGGTGATGCAATGGCCTGCGCTGCCGACTGCGATTGCCGGCAGTGCTCCCGCCCACTATCGCAACGTCTGGTTGGTGAACTTCCTATGACCAATTCCGAGTGGACCCTCGTCGAGTCACCGACG
>JBDKEO010000084.1:0-2517 GCA_039795205.1 Actinomycetota bacterium | reverse complement strand
GTGCAGGTGGTCTTCTGCGTGTCACGCAGACCGACGATCTCGATTTCGTCTCCGGTGTGGACACGACCCTGCTCCACCTTGCCGGTGACCACGGTGCCACGACCGGTGATCGTGAACACGTCTTCGATCGGCATGAGGAACGGCTTGTCGAGCTCACGCTTTGGCTCGGGGATCGACTCGTCGCAAGCGCGGATCAGATCCATGATCTTCTCCTGCCAAGCGGCGTCACCCTCGAGGGCCTTCAGCGCCGAGACGCGAACCACTGGGGCGGTGTCACCGGGGAACTCGTACTGGTTGAGCAGGTCGCGAACTTCGACCTCCACCAACTCGAGGAGCTCCTCGTCCTCCACCATGTCGGACTTGTTGAGGGCCACGACGATGTAGGGCACGCCCACCTGACGGGCGAGCAGCACGTGCTCGCGAGTCTGGGGCATCGGGCCGTCGGTGGCGGCGACCACGAGGATCGCGCCGTCTACCTGGGCGGCACCGGTGATCATGTTCTTGATGTAGTCGGCGTGACCTGGCATGTCGACGTGCGCGTAGTGGCGCTTCTCCGACTCGTACTCGATGTGCGCGATCGAGATCGTGATACCACGAGCCTTCTCTTCCGGCGCCTTGTCGATCTGATCGAAGGGAGTCGCCTCGGCAAGGCCCTTCGACGCCAGCGTCTTGGAGATGGCGGCCGTCAACGTGGTCTTACCGTGGTCGATGTGACCCATGGTGCCGATGTTGACGTGCGGCTTGGTGCGCTCGAACTTTGCCTTTGACATTGCTGCTCCTTGCTTCTTTTACTTCTCGATGTTTATGTTGTGAAAACTCGTGCTATTCGCCGCGCACTCGCTTGATGATTTCTTGGGCGATTGCTTCGGGAACTTGCTGATAACTGTGGAACTGCATCGTGTACGTTGCACGTCCCTGGGTGCGCGAACGCAGGTCTGTACTGTAACCGAACATTTCTGAAAGCGGCACCTGCGCCCTGATGTTCTGGGCGTTGCCATTGGCTTCCATACCCTCGATGCGGCCGCGGCGGCTGGACAAGTCGCCCATCACGTCACCCATGTAGTCCTCGGGGGTCACTACCTCCACGGCCATGATCGGCTCGAGGATGATCGGGCTGGCCATCTGCGCGGCCTTGCGGAACGCCATTTGGCCGGCGATCTTGAACGCCATTTCGCTGGAGTCGACGTCGTGGTACTGACCGTCGACGAGGCTCACCTTCACGTCCACCGTGGGGTATCCCGCGAGCACGCCGTTGTCGAGCGCGGACTGGATGCCCTGGTTGGTCGGCTGGATGTATTCGCGAGGAATGCGTCCACCCGTGATCTCGTCTTCGAAGATGTAGCCGTTGCCCACACCGCTCGGCTCGACGGTGATCTTGACGACGGCGAACTGACCCGAACCACCGGTCTGCTTGACGTGGCGGTACTCGACCGACTCGACCTTCTTCGTCACCGTCTCGCGGTACGCCACCTGCGGCTTACCGACGGTGGCATCGACGCCGAACTCGCGCTGCATGCGGTCGACGAGGATCTCCAAGTGCAACTCGCCCATTCCCGAGATCACGGTCTGACCGGTCTCTTCGTCGGTGCGAATGCGGAAGGTCGGGTCTTCATCCGACAATGACTTGAGGGCCTTGCCCAACTTGTCCTGGTCGTTCTTCGTCTTCGGCTCGATGGCGACGTGGATCACCGGCTCAGGGAATTCCATGCGCTCGAGCACGACCGGGTTGCTGCGGTCGCACAAGGTGTCACCCGTGGTGACTTCCTTGAAACCGAGACCAGCGACGATGTCTCCGGCGTACGCGGTTTCGATGTCCTCGCGCTGGTTGGCGTGCATCAACAACAGACGGCCGATGCGCTCGCGCTTCTCCTTCACGGAGTTGTACACCTCGTCACCCTTGGTGACGGTTCCGGAGTACACACGGAAGTACGTCAGCTTGCCGAACGGGTCGGCCACGATCTTGAACGCCAGTGCAGCGAACGGCGACTTGTCATCCGGCTCACGCGTGACGACGTCCTCGGTGTCGGGCTTGACACCCTCCGCCGGCGGAATGTCGAGCGGGCTCGGCAAGTAGTCCACCACCGCGTCCAACATCTGCTGCACGCCCTTGTTCTTGAAAGCAGAACCACAGAGCACGGGCACGAAAGCGAACGACAGCGTTCCCTTACGGATGCCCTTGCGCAGATCGTCCTCGGAGAGGTCACCCGTCTCCAGGTACTTCTCCATCAACTCTTCGTCTTCACCGGCCACGAGCTCGAGCAACTCGGCGCGATACTGCTGCGCCTTGTCCTTGTACTCGGCAGGAATCTCGACGTCTGAGTACTTCGAGTCCTTCTCGTCGCCATCCCACACGACGGCCTTCATCTTGACGATGTCGATGAGACCCTTGTATTCGGCCTCGCCGCCGTAGGGCAGCATCACGACGGCCGGCACCGCCTGGAGGCGGTCCTTGATCATGTCGAGCGTGCGGTAGAAGTTGGCGCCGGTGCGGTCCATCTTGTTGATGAAGCACATGCG
>JBDKEO010000072.1:0-3802 GCA_039795205.1 Actinomycetota bacterium | reverse complement strand
GACCGTTCATGATGCGGTTCGAGCAATCAAGCCCTCTCCACGCGGTGAACTCGAGATCACCGATGCCATCCAGTGGATCGTCGATCAGGGTCGCGTGGTGCACCACAAGGTTCTGCAGGGTTGGTGGTTGGACACCGGGAAGAAGGATCCGCTCCTCGAATGCAATCGCCTCGTACTCGAAGTGCTGACCCCGCGCAACGACGGTGATGTCGATGCAGCAACACAGATCGAGGGTCGTGTGATCATCGAAAAGGGCGCTGTCGTGCGGAACTCGAGGATTCGTGGACCGGTAGTGATCGGTGGAGGTGCGAAAATCGACCAGTCCTACATCGGCCCTTTCACCTCACTCGGTCGCAACTGTGTGGTGACTCGTTCGGAGATGGAACACTCCGTTGTGTTGGATGGCTCCAGCATCATCGACATCCATCGCCTCACTGATTCGCTGATCGGTCGTGATGTGCAAGTGACCAAGTCCGAACAGAAACCCCGTGCACTGCGATTGATGCTCGGGGACGACTCGAAGATCGAGCTTGACTAGTGGCCACGATCACCGAGTCGAACGTCATCAAGGGCGTGCAGATCGTCGAGCCGGCCATGCACGGTGATGAACGAGGCTTTTTCATCGAGACCTATCGGCGCGAATGGTTTCCGCTGGGTCGCGAGATGATCCAGGGCAACCGCGGCGATCGGACGCAGGGGAGTGTGGTCGGGCTGCACTATCACTTGCATCAAGCCGACTACTGGTACGTGCCGTACGGTCGGTGTCGCGTGGTGCTGCACGATTTGCGCGCGGGTTCACCCACCGATGGCGCAACGCAAACGATCGATCTCGGTCTGCAACCCGACGGCAAGCATGACCATCGTGGCGTGTTCATTCCGCCGGGCGTCGCCCATGGGTTTGCTGCGCTCACTGACATGACGATCACCTATCTCGTCGACGGCTATTACAACCCGAAGGACGAACTCGGTCTGATGTGGAACGACTCGGCGGTGAAGGCCGACTGGGGAATTGCCGATCCGATTCTCTCCAAGCGCGATCAGGCGAACCCGAATCGTGCAGGCATCCCCGAGCAGTTCAGGCCGCACTTCGGCTTGCGCAGTTGACATGAAGATCTTCGTCACCGGCGGTGCCGGGTTCATCGGCTCGAACTACGTGCGGTGGGTGTTTGCCAACACCGATCACGAGGTGACGGTGTTCGACGCGCTGACCTACGCGGGAAATCTCTCGACGATGAAGGACCTCGACGACAGTCCGCGCTTCAAGTTCGTCAAGGGCAACATCTGTCAACCACATGACGTCGAGGCGGCCATGAAGGGGCACGATGCGGTCGTGCACTTCGCCGCTGAAAGCCACGTCGATCGCTCGATTCAGGGCAGTGAAGACTTCATCCTCACCAATTGCTTTGGTACCAACGTGATCATGGACGCGGCCCGCAAGCTCGGCATCTCGCGCGTGCTCCATATCGGCACCGACGAGGTGTACGGATCGGTGGAGGTGGGCTCGTCGAAGGAGACCGATCCGCTCGAACCACGGTCGCCCTACTCGGCGTCCAAGGCAGGTTCTGACTTGATCGCGTTGTCGTACTACGCAACGCACGGTCTGCCGGTGGTGGTCACCCGCTGCACCAACAACTTCGGTCCGTACCAGTACCCGGAGAAGGCGATCCCGTTGTTCACCACCAACTTGCTCGACGGCAAGAAGATCCCGCTGTACGGCGACGGCTTGAACGAGCGTGACTGGATCTTCGTCGACGACCACTGCTCGGGTGTCCACCTCGTGCTAGAGAAGGGCGAGTTGGGCAACATCTACAACCTCGGCGCCGGCAACGAGACGCCCAATCGCGTGCTGGTCGACAAGTTGCTGGCGCTGCTCGGCAAGGACGAATCGAGTGTGGAATACGTAGCCGATCGTCTCGGTCACGACCGTCGCTATTCGGTGGACATCGCCAAGGTCACTGCGCTTGGTTGGAAGCGTCAGCGAAGTCTGGACGAAGCACTCGAGGAAACCGTGAAGTGGTATCGCGACAACCGCTGGTGGTGGGAGCCGCTCAAGGGCAAGAAGTAATGAAGTTGCTCGTCACGGGAGCAGGCGGTCAATTGGGGCGCGAACTCGTCGATGCGGCGCGTCATGCAGGTCACGACGTGGTGGGGTTGGCGAAAGCGGAACTCGACATCACCGACCGATCGGCCGTCGATGCGGCGGTGAGTGCAGTGAAGCCTGAAGTGATCATCCACGCTGCGGCATGGACTGCCGTCGATGCGTGTGAATCCGATCCGGACAAGGCACATCTCGTCAACGTCATTGGGACGCGCAATGTTGTGCAAGCTGCTCGCACGGTTGGTGCTCGTACGGTCTACATCTCCACCGATTACGTGTTCGATGGAGAGAAGTCATCGCCGTACGTCGAAGATGATGTGCCCAACCCGCAGAGCGTCTATGGGCGCAGCAAGTTGGCAGGCGAGCAGGAAATGGGGAATGGTGACCTGATCGTGCGCATCTCCTGGGTGTGCGGCTTTCACGGCGCCAACATGGTCAAGACGATTCTCAAGATCATGAACAGCCAGCCCGAACTGCGCTTCGTCGACGACCAAATCGGCAGTCCGACGATCGCCGAGGATGCGGCCATCGGCATCGTGCGGCTCGTGGAGCACGGAGCGCAGGGAATCTGGCACCTCACGAATCAGGGCTCCACGTCGTGGTTCGGATTTGCCGGTGATGTCCTCGAAGCTGCAGGAGAGGATCGTGCACGAGTGAAGCCCATTCGTACCAGCGACCTGCAACCTCCTCGACCTGCAAAACGTCCCGCCAATTCAGTGCTCGCCAACACGAAGGTCCTTTCAAGTTCGATTGCGCCGTTACCGCACTATCTGCCATCCCTCAATCGATTGGTGCGACGACTTCTGGACGAAACCCACGACTAGGGTGGCGTCAATGGATACGGCATCGATTCTGCGTGAGTTGGAGCCGGTGGCGGCAAAGTTGTTGGACCGCCACCTCGGTGTCGCCAAAGAGTGGTTCCCGCACGAAATGGTGCCCTACAGCCGTGGCAAGGATTTCGAGCCCGGCAAGAGTTGGGTGCCGGAAGACGCCGATTTCGGCACCGCAGGTTCCGACATCAACGAAGCGGTTCGTGGCGCGTTGTTCGTGAACCTGCTCACCGAGGACAACCTGCCCTACTACTTCAACGACATCGACCGTATGTTCGGTAGCGATTCTGCGTTCGGTGAATGGGCACGCAATTGGACTGCAGAAGAGGGTCGACACGCAATCGTGATGCGTGACTATCTCACCGTCACCCGCGCTCTGGATCCCGTCGCACTCGAGCGAGCCCGAATGATTCAGGTTCGTAGTGGTGACGTGCCGAAGCCGGAAAGCGCATTGGAGGGACTTGCCTACGTGAGTTTGCAAGAACTGGCAACGCGCATTTCACACCGCAACACCGGGAAGTTCATGACCGACCCCATCGGTACCGAAATCATGTCGCGCGTCGGAAACGACGAGAACCTCCACCATCTCTTCTATCGCGATCTCACCACGGCGGCCCTGGAACTTGATCCGTCAGCGACGATGCTCGGAATCGAAAAGGCAGTGGTCAACTTCGCCATGCCCGGGCAGGGCATCCCCAACTTCGACCGTTTGGCCAAAGAGATTGCTCGCGCGGGGATCTACGACCTCCTGATTCACCACGACCAGATCTTGGTGCCAGTAGTCAAGCGCCATTGGAAGATCGAGGAAGTCACAGGACTCACGAGCGAAGCGGAGAAGGCCCGAGAGAACATTCTCCGTCACATGGAGCGCACC
>JBDKEO010000149.1:0-10892 GCA_039795205.1 Actinomycetota bacterium | reverse complement strand
CGTCGAGCAATCCTTCCTTGATCAGGTCCTTGACCATCACCATGTGACCAGTGTCGAACACTTCGAGTTCGGGGCGAACGCCCAGGTCCTTGACGATCTTGGCCATCTTGCGCAACACGCTCGGCGTGTTGGTCATGATGTAGTCGCCGCCGGACGCGAAGTTCATCGTGCCGCAGTCGAGTGTGCAGATCTCGGGCAACAATTTGGTCACGTGATCGAGTCGCTCGGTAGCGCCGACCATGTCGGTGCCCTCTGGGTTGAGGGGCAGCACGTTCTCGTCACCGCCGAGTACGAGGTCGCCACCCATGCCGGCCGTGAGGTTGATCACCACATCAACATCCGAGGAGCGAATGCGATCGACGACTTCGGCGTAGAGCTCGGTGTTACGCGAACCCTTGCCCGTGCGGGGATCGCGCACATGGATGTGAACCACGGCTGCGCCCGCCTTGGCCGCTTCGATCGCCGAATTGGCGATCTGTTCGGGGGTGACGGGAACCTTGTCGCTCTTGTGCGCCGTTTCGCCCGAGCCCGTCACCGCGCAGGTGATGAAGGCGTTCCAGTTCATGGTCATCAGATCCCCCTCCGTGATATATCTCCAACTCGGAGATTAGACCCCACGCCGCGGGCGGCAAAAACGAATGGTCGCTCGGGGTTAGCGGGGCCAGCGGGCGAGTCGCTCCACGTCGTTCAGGTCGAGGTGGTTGCGCATGTATTCGTTCGAGGCATTGCGTGGCGGAGTCCACTCCCAGCTCGTGAACTGACCGGACCGCAGCGCCTTCGTCACCAGCATCCGGGCCTGTTGGTTCTCGATGACGCTCGCATGCAGGCTGGTCAGGTCCCAACGCTCGGCGACTTCGGCGCGGAGTTCTTGCACCAGATCGCCTGCCTCTGGGTCGCCGGCCAAGTTGTGCACCTCGCGGGGATCGTTCGTGAGGTCGAACAGCTGATCGGGGTCGGCTGGCGAGTGGATGAACTTCCATCTGCCGCGTCGGATCATCACGATCGGGGCAATCGCTCCCTCGGCGAGGTACTCGCCGAACACCGTCGTCTCGTCGTTCGAGGAACCCTCGCAATGTCCGACCAGGCTCTCGCCGTCTCGACGACGCACCGAGTCGGAGGTGCCTGCGAGGTCCGTCAAGGTGGGTAACACGTCAACGAGCGAGACCGGCGAGGACACTCGCTTTGCCGCGTACCGCCGTGGTGCGTGAATCATCAGCGGAATGCGTGCGCTGCCTTCGAAGAAGTTCATCTTGTACCACAGCCCGTGTTCACCGAGCATGTCTCCGTGGTCTGCGGTGACGAGTGTGACGGTGTCATCGGCAAGACCGAGAGCCTGCACGGTGTCGAGGATCTTGCCCGTCCACTCATCCACGTACGTGCAGTTGCCGTAGTAGGCGCGGCGAGCGCGACGCACGTCGTCTTCCGTGATCGTCGAGTTGGCCATGTCCGAAACGTGGGCGAGTCGCTGTGTGTGCGGATGCGGAGAGGGAGATGTAGGGGTGACGGGCATGTCGATCTCTACGCCTTCGTAGGCATCCCAATACTTCTGTCTCGTCACATACGGATCGTGCGGATGGGTGAAGCTCGCGACCAGACAGAACGGGCGGTCGTCGTCGCTGCGAGCGACGTCGTGCAGTGCGCGGATCGCGTGCGTCCCCACCTCGTCGTCATAGAGCAGTTGGTTCGTCACCTCGGCGACGCCTGCGCCCGTGACGCTCGACATGTTGTGGTACCACCAGTCGATCCGCTCGTCGAAGTTCTGCCAGTCGGGTGTCCAGCCAAAGTCGGCAGGGTAGATGTCGGTGGTGCGGCGCTCCTCGAAGCCGTGCAATTGGTCCGGTCCGACGAAGTGCATCTTGCCCGAGAGGATGGTGCGGTAGCCGGCGGCGCGCAGGTAGTGAGCGAATGTCGGAATGGTCGAGGGCAAGTAGGCGGCGTTGTCGTAGCCACCGGTCTTCGAGGGCATCTGTCCTGTCATGAAGCAGTAGCGCGCTGGCGTACACAGCGGGCTGTTCGAGTATGCAGCATCGAACACCACTGCTTTCTCGGCGAGCCGATCGATGTTCGGCGTGATCGATGTGGTGTTGCCATACGCGCGCAATGCTCCCGCGGTCATCTGGTCGTACATCACGACGAGGATGTTCGGATTCGCTCTGCTCATGGGATCAAGTTGCCACATTTCGGGTAATTTCGGGAAATGTCCGCTACGACGCGTCCGTTGTGGGAGCCATCTCGGCCCGCCGAGACTTCGATGGCTCGATTCGCGGCGACGGCTGACGATGCAGCACGTGCCGTAGGTGGGCTGCACGACTGGTCGATCGCTGAGCCCGAGGCATTCTGGTCAGCTGTCTGGCAGCACTGCGGGGTGATCGGAGAGCAGGGTGCGCGGGCGATGGAAGCCCACGACTTCATGCCCTCTACGCGGTTCTTCCCGGATGCCTCCTTGAGCGTGGTGGAGAACTTCTTGCGTCGTTCAGGAGATGGAGAGGCCCTCGTCGCCATCGATGAGCGAGGGTTGCGACGGTCGCGCACGTGGGACGAACTCCGTGATCGCGTGTCCCGATTGGCGGGGGCTCTGCAGAGGGTGGGGGTTGGCGAGGGCGACCGAGTGGTGGCGTGGCTCCCGAACTCGATCGAGGCCGTGGAGGTGATGCTGGCTGCTGCGTCCGTTGGCGCGGTGTACTCATCGTCGTCGCCGGACTTTGGTGTCAACGGCGTGCTCGACCGATTCGGCCAGATCGAACCCACGGTGCTCGTTGCGCAAGACGGCTATTGGTACAACGGCAAGCACTTCGATTGCCTCGATCGCCTGGGGCAGATCGTCGCGGGACTGCCGTCGCTCAAGGCCACCCTGGTGGCCGGGGATACCGTTCGTGCCTCGTCATCCGGATACCTCCTATATGAGGACTTCTTGGCCGGGGGCCCCGTGACCGCTCCACGACGCTTTCCGTTCGACCACCCGTGGTACGTGCTCTATTCGTCGGGAACCACGGGAGTGCCCAAGTGCATCGTTCATCGCACGGGTGGTGTGTTGCTCCAGCACTTGAAGGAGCAGCAGCTGCACTGCGACGTGCGGCCCGACGATCGCGTCCTGTATTTCACCACGACGGGTTGGATGATGTGGAATTGGCTCGTCTCCGTTCTCGCTTCGGGAGCGACTGCGGTGCTCTATGACGGTGCTCCCACTGCACCGAATGCGGCGCGTTTGTTCGACATCGTCGATACCGAGAAGGTGACGCTGCTCGGGGTGAGCGCGAAATACATCGACTCGGTGCGCAAACAAGGCTTGGCGCCCATCAGCACCCACCGCTTGGACTCATTGCGCACGATCTGCAGCACGGGATCACCACTCTCGCCGGAGGGTTTCGACTGGGTGTACGAGTCGGTGAAGATGGACGTGCACTTGGCGTCGATCTCGGGAGGCACCGACTTGTGTGGCTGTTTCGTCGGTGGCGATCCGACTATGCCGGTGTGGCGTGGTGAGATCCAAGGACCCATGCTCGGTATGGCCGTCGATGTGCTCGGCGAATCGTTGGAATCGTTGCGTACGTCACCACTCACGCCGGGTGAGCTCGTCTGCACCAGGCCGTTCCCATCGATGCCGCTCGGGTTTTGGAGTGACGGCTCGAAAGGCGAGCCGAATCCGAGCACGCCTGGCCCGAAGTTTCGTGCTGCGTACTTCGAGCGGTTCGATGGCGTATGGGCGCAGGGCGACTTCGCCTCGTGGACGAGTCATGGCGGCGTGATCATCCATGGGCGTAGCGACACCACACTCAATCCGGGTGGAGTGCGCATCGGTACGGCCGAGATCTATCGCGTGGTGGAGCAGATCCCGGAAGTTCTCGAGAGCTGTGTGTTTGGTCAGGAGTGGGACAACGACGTGCGAGTGGTGTTGCTCGTTCGTCTCGCTGAGGGTTCGTCGCTCACTGATGCGTTGATCGGCGACATCAAGCAGCGAATCCGTTCAGCATGCACGCCCCGACACGTGCCCGCGCTCGTACTGCGTGTGCGGGACCTGCCGCGCACACGCAGCAACAAACTCGTGGAACTCGCGCTTGCCGATGCAGTCAATGGTCGCAAAGTGCGCAATAGCGAGGCGATCGCCAACCCCGAGTGCATCGACGAGATCGCCGCAATGCCCGAACTCCGGGCCTGACGGTAGGCTTCACCGCGCCGTATTCCGGGGTAGCTCAGCTGGCAGAGCAACGGACTGTTAATCCGTGGGTCGTGGGTTCGATCCCCACCCCCGGAGCGATTCGCTCCATGGACATTGTCGATTCAATTCGACTGCTCGATCGGCAATCTGATTGTGACGGTGGTGCCTACTGGGCTCGAGCTCACCTCGAGTGTTCCTCGATGTGCGATTGTTACTGCTCTCGTAACGGCAAGCCCTAGTCCAGTTCCAGTAACTGATCCGCGAACGAAGGCTTCACCAAAATTCTCCAGAACAGACTGGGGCATTCCTGGACCATTATCAATGACTGAGAATGCTATGTCTGACTCGACCACTTGTGCTTCGAATCGAATGGTCGTGCCTGCTGGGGTGTGGATGGCAGCATTAGCGGCGAGATTGGACAGCGCTTGTAACAACCTGTCGGGATCGGCTTCCAAGAGTACGTCTGGTGCCGGTCCAAAAGTCGCGTGGGGTGCACCGAGCGCCAGCAGTCGAGCCCTGAGGTCCTCCCAAACCGACTGCACGCTGACGAGTTGAATCGAGAGCCAGGACGGATCCGCGGCCCTCGAGAGTGCGAGGAGGTCATCAACGAGGCGAGTGATGCGCAAGAGTTCGCGATCTATTCGAGCAATGGTCGTTGATGGGTCTGGGGTGCGACCTTCTCGGAGCAAGTCCGTGTGTCCTCGGGCTGCAGCCAAGGGAGTGCGTAGTTCATGCGAGACCGCGGCAATCAATCGATTGCGAGTTGCACGGGACTCGGTGAGATCATCCAGCATCTGGTTGACGTCTTGTGCGAGAACGGAAATCTCATCCCTGCCCGAGGCCACATCGACGCGTTGGGAAAGATCGTCCAGTCGGGTATTGCGAACAGTTGAAGAGACGGAAGAAATCAATCGAGTTGAACGATGAGAGGTAATGGCCAAGGCGGCTAAACCGACGACTGCACCCAGGGCGGAAGCAATGAGAGTCCGTGAAGCTACATCAAGTGCGCCATCAGTGATCGCGGTATCATCGCCCATCGTATTTAAGATGACATCGGAATTGGAGAAGGCGAGGCTTGTCGACCAAGTACGAATTCCGTCGACCAACTCAATTCGATCGACCAAGAGAAGAGGGAGTTCGCCACTCTCTGCAAATTTGGCAAGGCGATCAGGTCCTCGGCTGGATACGAGGATCTCGTCGTTCCAGCGCACTGCTGCAAGGTGCAATGCGGATCCCGGGTGGAGAGCGAGGGCGCGAGAAATGACACTGCGCAAGTCCTCTTCGCTGATTTGTCCTGGCGAGCCACTGATTGCACGCTTTCGAACATTGGTTTCGATCTCAGTTGCGATGACCTTGCCTTCGTTGGCAAGAAGCATGTCAAGTTCATTGCGCTCGCTTGTCAGGGTCAATTCATAGACGGCGAATACAACGACTCCAAGAATCGCCAGCAGAACTGCCGAGGTGGCCGCGGTGATTCTGATCCAGAGTTGGCCAAAGAGGCGTGAACTTATCATGTCGGTCAACCTGCTTCGAATCGGTAGCCAGAGCCACGAACAGTCGCTATTGAATTGGCACCGAACTTCTTCCTTATGTAGGACACATACACTTCGACGACGTTGGAACTCGTTGGTGCGTCGAGTCCCCATACGCGGGACAACAACTGAGTCTGGGAGAGGACTTGACCATGGTGACGCATGAAAGTCTCGAGGAGTGCAAACTCTCGATAGGTGAGTTCAATCTCCATTCCTCGCATTGAGGCACGCCTTGCAACCAAATCGAGGGAGATGTCCCCCGCAGTGAGCATTCGGGCATTTGGTTGGCCACTCCGCATTCGCGCGCGGGCGCGCGCCAACAATTCACTTAACGAGAATGGCTTGACGAGATAGTCGTCCGCTCCCAAGTCGAGCAAGCGAACACGCTCTTCAACGGCATCTCTGGCAGTAAGCACTATGACAGGTACTTCAGGTCTGGACAGCCGCAAACGTTGCAGAACGGCTGCACCGTCCATCTTCGGAAGTCCGAGATCGAGAATCACGAGTGTGACATCTTTCCTCAGAGCGAGCGACAGGCCCTGTTCACCGTCTGCAGCGTACGTAACGGCCCAGCCTTCAGAAGCCAGGCCCTCCTCGAGAAACTCGGCTAATCCTCGGTCGTCTTCGATGACGGCGATGAGCATGTCGTCAATCTTGGCAAGGAATCGATGGTTGTCATTGATCCTGAGAACATTCTCATCCCACGTTCATTGGCCCTTCAGGTTCTCTCGCCAAGATGTGATCAAGAAATTGGGAAGGAGAAGAAATGAAGCAGTGGCAAAGAATCGCATTTGCGACACTTGGCGCGTTAGGTATGGCCGTGCTGGGCAGTGCATTGACGTTCCTTTTCAGCTCCGAGCGAAGTGAGGATTCTCGTGTCGTGGAGAAGGTCGATCTCAGGGATGTTTCGATCGTGGGTTCAAGTGTTGCGCTACCCAACGTTTTAGGTGTGACGGCGCCGACAAGCAGCATGTTGGAAGTGTCCCCCGAGAGTCCGGCAGTGGGCGCAGTCAGACAGCGCGGTTATGGCGTCGTTCCCGGATTGCGTGTGTTGTCGGGAATCATGAGCCTGCGCGGGGAAGATCTCTTTGTCAATGACCAGGAACTTGACTTCGGCCCGGACTCATGGATCGAGTCCAATCAAGCCACTGCCGACCTCGATGGAAATGGCGCATTGCAGTCGTTGTGGAGAGAGATCAGGGGCTTGATTGGTAAGCGTGTTGATGTGCTTGGCGAGATGGATGATGGTGATTTCGATGTTTTCGAGATCAACGGCGTCGCATTGCGACCTCTGTACTCATTGGTTGCGCCATGGTCGAGCGATTGGGATGTTCAGGAGGCAGATGGCGTTGTTGATTCGAAGATGCAGGGCAGTATCAGTGCCGACGAAGCGATGCGAATCGCCCTTGATCAAATTCCAGGCGTGGTTGTCGGTGCTCACATCGATGTGAACGATGGCCATCCATATTGGGAGCTTGATGTCAGGCGGAGTGACGGCGCCATGTTCGACGTGGAAATTGACGCCGTCACCGGGAAGGTGATTGAAATCGATCGAAACTAAATCAAGATGCTTTTCACCAGAAACTTGACTCAGATTAAAGGAGTATTTGTATGCAGATGAAGAAGTTCATTATCCTCGCGGCTGCAGGAATCGCGCCGATTGGACTATTTCTGTTCTTGCCCTATGGGGTGTGGGCAGATTTAGACAATCTGCCGGCGCACCCACTCATTGTTCACGGTGTGATCGTTTTGATTCCAGTGGTGGCGATTTGGACGGTACTCGCCATGTGGAAGCCAGAAGTTTTGCGGAGGACCTTCCTTGCCTTGTGGACGCTGAGCGTCGTGGCGGCACTCGGTGTCATTGCTGCAAAGTCTTCGGGCGACTCCCTCTCCGCTGCCGTGGGTCTGCCTAATGAGCACGCAGACGCAGGAAATCGAATGGTTCCGGTAAGCATCGTGATGGCTGCAATGGTGTTGTTGGTGACGTTCTTTTCTTTGGTTAAGCCAATTCAGATTCTCAATCGGGCAGGTCGGGTGCTCGCATCGATCGCAGCGGTCGCTGCGTTGCCGCTGACCTACGTCGCTGGACACACAGGGGCTGAGTCGGTTTGGGAGGAACAGTACGCATTGGCCCAGGAGCCGATCTCTGCTGGTGAACTGAAATTGACGATTGATGAAGTTGCACGTCGAAACAGTGTGGAATCGTGTTGGACGGTGGTGGAAGGCGTTGTATACGACATGACGAGCTTCGTTGCTCGCCATCCTGCAGGTGCTGGAGACATTCAGGACATGTGTGGAAAGGATGCCTCTGAGGACTTTTTGGGTGAACACCAGGGGCAAGGGGAACCAGAGAAGTGGCTCGCAACCTTGCGGATCGGAGTGCTAGTGGATTGATTCCGCGTCGGTCCAGATGCGTTCATCGTTGCCCGAACTAGCCTTGCCTGGTCTGTCCACCATATTCAAGGCGAGTTTGGGTGGCGCGCATGGGGCCAGTAGCTCAGTGGTCAGAGCAGGGGACTCATAATCCCTTGGTCGTAGGTTCGATCCCTACCTGGCCCACTCATCGTTTGTCTCGACCTCAGACGTGATTTCTTGACACCAATAGCCTGATCGTGTGTCGGGTCATCTGTCGATTCATTCGCCGATTACCGGCACGATTGCTCGCTTGATGGTGAGTAGCGGAAGTCTCGTCGCCGAGAACGAGACGCTTCTCGTGATCGAGTCGATGAAGATGGAGCATCCCGTGCGCATCCACGTCGATGGAGTGGTGGAACGACTGCTCGTCGGCGAAGGCGACTCGGTGGCAGAAGGTGACGAGCTCGTCCGTGTGACACCAATGCGAATCGAGGAAGCGGCGCAGGAGCGCTCTTTCTCGTCTGGAGTGGTGGAGGAGCGAGAAGATCTCGCGCGATACCTGGAACGCCGTCAACTCATCGAGGACGCGGCACGTCCTGAAGCAGTCGCCAAGCGCCACGCCAAAGGTCGGCGTACGGCGCGCGAGAACGTCGCCAACTTGGTGGACGCAGGGTCGCTCGTTGAGTTCGGCGGGTTTGCAGTTGCAGCACAGCGAGGTCGCAAGAGCGAACAGGAACTCATCGACTCCACACCAGCCGATGGTCTGATCTGTGGTTTGGCAACGATCGGTGGTGGTGCACAACGAATCGCCGTGCTTGCATACGACTACACGGTGCTCGCTGGAACGCAGGGCTTCATCAATCACCGCAAGTTGGACCGCTTGGTGGAAGTGGCACGACGCAACAAGATCCCCGTCGTGTTGTTCGCGGAGGGTGGAGGTGGCCGCCCGGGTGACGTCGACGCGCCCGGGGTGGCCGGTCTCGATGTGCCGTCATTCGGTTCATTTGCCGCGCTCTCCGGCGAGGTGCCACTCGTCGGCATTGCAGCGGGGTATTGCTTCGCAGGCAACGCCGCCTTGTTGGGTTGTTGCGACATCATCATCGCCACGCGCGACGCCAACATTGGAATGGCTGGTCCTGCGATGATCGAGGGCGGGGGGTTGGGCAAAGTTGCTCCCACAGATATCGGCCCGGCCGAGACTCACGCGCGCGTCGGCTCGGTCGATGTGGTGGTCGGCGATGAGGTTGAAGCAGTGGCAGTTGCACTGCGATATCTGACGACGGTTGCCCACCTGGCATCGCCCGTAACACGCCCTGATGCCGATTTGCTACGCAACGTGGTGCCGCGCAATCGGGCGGAGATCTATGAGGTTCGGCGAGCCATCGACTTGATCATGGACATCGGATCGACGATCGAATTGCGGCAGCAGTTTGGCATTGGCATCGTCACGGCACTTGGCCGAATCGACGGCCGTCCGGTCGGGGTTCTTGCCAACAACCCGGGCCATCTCGGCGGAGCGATCGATCGGGATGCCGCCGACAAGATGGCGAGGTTCATCCAGTTGTGCGACGCTCATCGTCTGCCGATCGTCTCGTTGTGCGACACACCCGGCTTCATGGTCGGCGCTCAAGCAGAGGAACAGGCTCAAGTGCGGCACTTCGCTCGACTCTTCGTCGCCGCAGCGAGTTCAACCGTGCCGTGGGTGACGATCGTGCTGCGCAAGGGCTACGGACTGGGAGCACAAGCGATGGCCGGTGGGGGATTTCACGCCAAGGACTTCATTGCCGCATGGCCGACGGGCGAGTTCGGCGGCATGGGTATCGAAGGCGCCGTTCGTCTCGGTTTTCGCAATGAGATTGCGGCGAGTGACGACCCTGTCGAGTTGGAGAAGCGCCTCATCGCCGCGGCGTATGAGCGGGGAAGTGCGCTCAGCATGGCGAGCCATGTCGAGATTGACGACGTCATCGATCCTCGAGACACGGCCGAAACCATCGTTCGGGTACTCGACAGTTGTGCGTCGAGACCACGCCTGGGCAGATCGATGATCGACCCATGGTGACAGCGCTGTTGAACGAAGAGAGCCTGCGTGGGTTGCCCAAAGTGGCGCTGCACGATCACCTGGATGGGTCGTTGCGAGTCGAAACGGTGATCGAGCTCGCTCGCGAACTGGGGTACTCGGAATTGCCGACCACGGATGTCGAGGAGTTGGCCGATTGGTTCCATCAGGACAAGCCGACGAATTCACTCGAGACGTATCTGCAGGCGTTCGGCCACACCATCGCAGTCCTCCAGGAACCAGAGGCTCTCCGTCGGGCCATCTTCGAAAGCGTCGAAGACTTGAAACGAGACGGCGTCGTCTATGGCGAAGTGCGATTCGCCCCAGAGTTGCTGACGAGACGGTCGATGAATCTTGCTCGAGCGATGGACACCGCCGAGGGCGCATTCGCTGACGCATCGGAGCAACATGGCATCACCGTCAACATGATCGCGTGCGCCATGCGCAACTCGGGTGAATCACTCCGCGTCGCTGAAGAGATTGTCGGGCGCAAGGGTGGCAACATCGTGGGTTTCGACCTGGCAGGTCCCGAACGTGGCTGGCCAGCATCGCTGCACCGTGATGCGCTCGACCTCCTACGCGCGGCGAGAATTCCCTACACGCTGCATGCCGGCGAAGGGGACGGAATTTCGTCGATCCTGGATGCAATCGCCTGTGGTGCATCGCGCATCGGTCACGGGGTGCGAGTTGCCGACGACATCATGGTCGATGGTGTGATGTACACATTGGGCGCAGATGCCCAAGATGTGTTCAACGCGGGAGTGCTGTTGGAGGTGTGCCCCTCGTCCAATCT
>JBDKEO010000086.1:0-3606 GCA_039795205.1 Actinomycetota bacterium | reverse complement strand
TCTTCCGCCACTGCCACGCGGCATTGCGACCGCACAGCGGACATTGCTCGGCGGGGTCCACACCGACTGCCGCAGCTGCTGGTTCGCGTCTCCACACGTGCAATGGACTGACCTCGTGGATCTGCTTCTGCCTGAATTTCATGTTCGTCTCCCTTCTTGGTTGGAGACGCCACGAGCACCAATTCTTTTGCGCTCGTCGCGCCGCATCCCCTATTGGGAGGCACCGTGGCTTGGTTGCTCGGTTGCCGCTACCTCTTACGAGGTATTTCTTGATGCAACGGTCAATCTAGACGAGGGGTGTGCGGAGACAACCCGAGTACTTCGCGGGCCACGTCGGGCACGTTGGTGCAGATGCCGTCGATTCCCCACTCAGCAAGCTCGCGCATGCGATCGGGGTCGTCACACGTCCACACGTTGACCGCGAGCCCGCGCGCGTGCATGGCCTGCACGGTTTCGCGTGTGAGCAAGCCCACCCACGGGTGCAAGGCTGCATGCCCCGAGGCCACGAGCGAGTCGGCCAACGCCTCTGCGTCTGTCACGTCGACGGTGAGCCAGGCCGTGGCCACGTTCGGCGCCAAGCGCCGCATCACATCCACCGTCTCGCGGCGGAACGACGAGATCAGCCAGCGCGGGGACTCACCGCGACGGGCGAGCAGATCGGCAACGAGATGAGCCACGCGATCGGTCTCGTCGAAGTCGGGCTCGTCGGGATCGTTCTTGATCTCGATGTTGACCCACATGCCGGCGCACGCATCGAGCGATTCAGCAAGCGTGGGAATGTGCTCGGGCAACTGCGACTTGGTGAGATCGAGCAGCGCGCGACCGTCGGCGAGCGTGGGATTGTGGTGCACCACCAGATCGCCTGATGCGCACAAGCGCACGTCGAGTTCCACC
This sequence comes from Actinomycetota bacterium, assembly GCA_039795205.1. Lineage (GTDB taxonomy): Bacteria > Actinomycetota > Acidimicrobiia > Acidimicrobiales > Ilumatobacteraceae > UBA3006. The sequence goes on along the minus strand of JBDKEO010000086.1, from coordinate 2,712 downwards.
CCGTCGGACCGCAATTCAGCGGCGCGACGAAATGCCACCGTTGTGTTTTCCCGCTCCACTTTCGATGCGCCGCGATGCGCCATGACCAGCGGGCGATCGCTCTCCCCGTGCTTCGGCCACGCTGGAAGCGAGTCGGTGGTCATTGGTCACAGAGGGTAATCAACGCTGGTTACAAGTTGAAAAAAATCGTCCGCGCGCTCTTGTAAATGACCCACCCCGTGTCTATCGTGACGGCGTCTTACCAGCCCCTCCTACTCAAAGGTGCCAACACGTGTCACTCTTCGCCACCAACATCGCACTCGGATCCGCGGACTACAGCTGGCGAAAGAATGCGTTGTGCAAGGACACCGATCCGGAGTTGTTCTTTCCGGTCGGCAACACCGGTCAGGCACTCCTCCAGATCACCGAGGCGAAGCGGGTGTGCGAGGAATGCACGGTGAAGCAAGAGTGCCTCGACTTCGCACTCGAGACGAATCAGGACTGCGGAATCTGGGGTGGCACCTCGGAAGACGAGCGCCGTCAGATTCGCCGCGACATCGCCGCCGAGCGTCGCGCCGCCCGCATCACGGCCTAACTACTTCGCCACTCCGGTTCTCGGCTCAGACCGGGCGGAATTCGATCGAACGCAGTTCGTTCAAGTCGGTGATGTCTGCACCGCGCAGCGGCGACAACCACACCTGATCCACTTCGGCCGCCGCGCTGAGCGTCATCAATCGTTCGCGTTGCACGCGGGCATTGCCCACCATTTCCGTGGCGTGCCGACGAACGATCTCGACGATCGTGGATGCGCGATCGCTACCCCCGAGCAACTGCTGCGCCACGTCGCCCATTGCTCGCTCGTCGTGGGTGTCGAGCACACGCTGCACCTCGTCGGCAACGTGGGGATCGATCGCTCGGTTGGCCACCACGGCGCCGATACCGAAGTTGCGCTCCCGCAACGCACCAAGCAGGAAGCGAGCCTCGTGCAGCGGGCCGTTTTCGAGCGTGGTGACGACGACGAACGACGTGGCGTTGCTACGCAACACCTCCATCACCCGCTTGTTGCGCTCGACGAAACCCGTCTCCATGGTGCGAAACAGCGTGAAGAAGTTGGTGACCTCGCCGAGGAAGCCAGCGCCGAGGATGCGGTTGGCGACCAGGAAGAAGGGCTTGGCGGCGATCGTGGAGACGATCGAACGCGTAGGCACCGTGAGGAACTTGAGCAACTTGGAACCGAAGAAGTCGAGCATGCGCTGCGGCGCATCGAGCACGTCGATCGCGTTGCGCGAGGGCGGCGTATCCACCACCACGAGGTCGTAACCGCCACGCTCGTGCGCGTCGAACAACCGCTCCATCGCGATGTAGTCGTGACTGTGCACGAACCGTTCCGTGAGATTGCGATACAGGCTGTTGCCCGTGACCTTCGCCGCCACGTCCGGCGATGGCGCAACGCGCACAACGAGATCGTCCCAACTCGCCTTCGTATCGATCATGCCGATGTGCAACTCCCCCGCCGTGTCGCCGAGGTCCACCTGCACCACCTTGTTGCCGATCTCCACCAGGCCAAGTGCATCGGCCAGTCGGCGCGCGGGATCGACGGTGAGCACGAGGACCTTCTTGCCGTCGCGTAACGCAGCGCGCACTCCAAGTGCGGCCGAGATGGTCGTCTTGCCGACACCACCACTACCGCACACGACGACGAGCGATGCCGAGTCGAGCGTGCTCACGACAACTCCGCGCCAAGTGACTCGGTGAGGGCTGCCACCACCGCGCGATCGTCCGCGCCACCCACCTCGGAGAGGTTGAGGAACGGCACGTTCGACGCACTCGCCCGTGAGGCAAGCGCGGTGAGGTGCTCGGTTGCCGTTGCCCGACGCTGCAGCGCCAGTTGCACCAACTGGGCAGGTGCCTGCAACACCGCACCACGCTCATCGTGGGCGGCACGAGACAACAAATCGGTGAAGCCCTGGACATCGCGTTCCTGCAACACCACACGCGGCGAACGGTTGGCCACCACCGCGGCGATCGACACCTTGGTGCGCTCCTCGATTTCGTTCATCAGTTGCTGGGTTTCGATCACCGGCATTTCTTCCGGTGTGGCGACCACGACGACGCCCGTGCGCACGGGATCGCGCAGGATCTCCTGCATCCACTTCGACTGCTCACGGATCACGCCCACCTGCACGAGGCCCGAGAGGATGTTCGGCGCATCGATCTGCGCGACGATGTGACCGGTTGCTTCGGCATCGACCACGACGAGGTCGTAGTGCTGCTCGCGCACTTCCCAACACAACTTGCCGACCGCCAAGATTTCCTTGACGCCCGGTGCCGCGTTGGCCACGAAGTCGAGGATCCGTGCCAATGGTCCGATCGTGGAGATCAACGGGTTGGAGACGAACAAGCGGATGTATTCGCGCAGCGACTCTTCCGTCGTCATGCGCATGGCATGCAAGCCGGGCTCCACTTCGCGCGCTTCGAAAGCGAGCTCGGCAGTATCGAACAACCGGGCGACTTGACCCTTGTCGTCCATCTCGACGAGCAGCGTGCGCTTGCCAGCACGCGCCGCTTGACGCGCGAGCGCAATGGAGACGGACGTCTTTCCGACACCGCCTTTGCCCGTCACGAAGAGCAGGCGCCGATCGAGCAGGCGGTTCGGGGGGTTCGTCAGTGTCAGCTCCCGAAGCCGAGTTTGCGCGAGCCCTCGGGTGCGCCGAACTCGACATAGGCGATCTT
>JBDKEO010000043.1:0-2672 GCA_039795205.1 Actinomycetota bacterium | reverse complement strand
TCCTCGATCTTCTGGTCGACGAGGACGCGCGTGCCGGCGTGACAGGTTTGGCCAGCGTTGTAGAACACGCCCCAGGCGATGGCGGATGCAGCGGCGTCCACGTCCGGGCAGTCCGAGAGCACCACGTGCGGGGTCTTGCCACCCAACTCGAGTGAGACCGCCTTGGCATTGCTTTCTGCGGCGTACTTGAGGAAGTACTTACCGACCTCGGTGGAGCCGGTGAAGGCCAGCTTCTGCACATCCATGTGCTTGCCAAGCGCGCCTCCAGCCGTTGGTCCAAAACCTGGGATCACGTTCAACACGCCATCGGGCAAACCTGCCTGCGTGCCGAGTTCGGCGAACAACAGTGCCGACAACGGCGACTGTTCGGCCGGCTTCAGCACCACGGAGTTGCCTGCGGCAAGTGCTGCGCCAACCTTCCACGAGGTGATGATCAATGGATAGTTCCACGGCACTACTGCGCCAACCACACCCATCGGCTCTCGTTCGATCATCGCCACCGAGTCACGCGGAATCGGCGCGATCTCGCCGTACAACTTGTCGATCGTCTCGCCGTACCACTGAATGTTGTTCGAGCACGAGGCAACGTCCACGTTCAGTGAATCGCTGATCGGCTTGCCGCAATTCATCGTCTCGAGCAACGCCAATTCCTCGGCGTGCTCATTGATCAATGCCGACCACCGCAGCATCACCTTCTTGCGCTCAAGCGGAGCCATCTCGCTCCAAGCGCCCGATTCGAAACTGCGCTTGGCGGCAGCAACCGCCTTGTCGACGTCCGCCGCATCACCTTCAGCAACGTTGGCGATCAGGCTTCCGTCACGCGGGTTGAGCGATTCGAAAGTCTTGCCACTTGCGGCATCGACGAATTTGCCGTCGATCCACAATTGTGTGCGCTTGACCTTTTGGCCGGCTCGCTTGGTCCACTCTTCTTTCGTCGGCATCGCGGACATCGTTCTCCAACTTCCTCGCAGGCGGTGTAGGGGCGACGAAACGGTAGCAGCGCAGGTAGGGGCACCCCCGTGACGAGCGCCATCCGTAAGATCGCAGTGTGCAGACCACCGCGGGGCAAGTGAACAAGTTCCTCGCCATCGCCTCAGTCGAACGAACGGGCAGCACGTTGCTCTGCTCGATCCTCCGTGGCACGCAGATGGCCGGCACCCCGATCGAGTACCTCAATATTCAGACCAACAACTTCGCTCGCTTTCGCGAGGCGCAAGGCGTGCCTCGCCTGAAGCCCCATCTACGAGCAATAGGGCGACTGCGCACCATGGCGGGCAGAAGGTTCCCGTGGCGCAACATCGACTGGTTCGACGATTCGTCGTGGCGCGAGTATCTCGAGGCGATCGCACGCGTGAATGTGACGCCAAATGGCGTGTTCGGCTTGAAGATGCACTGGAACCAATACGAGCGGCACATGTTGGCTCGAGGTCTCGATGCCGGATTCTGGAACGTTCCCGTGAAGTGGGTACGGATCACCCGGCGCGACGAGATTCGTCAAGCAATCTCCTTCGTTCGAGCCGCACAGACCGACAGCTGGAACTCGAGCATGCAGGTGAAGCGTGAACCGCACTACGACGCCGACGCAATCATTGCCGCACTCGACCGAATCGAATACGAGAACGCCTGCTGGTCGAAGTACTTCGCCGACCATGGCATCACGCCGCTGCACATCACCTTCGAGGAGCTCACTCGTGACACCGAGACCACGATCCGTCGGGTGATGGAACACGTAGGTTCCCCGATCGTCGAAGTTCCGGCGACACAAACCAAGCCCCAATCCGACGGCATCAATGCCGAGTGGGCTCATCTGCTCGTCCAGCAATTCCCCCACTTGGCGCACCGCCACGACGTGACTCATCGCTAGACGGTGGGGTTTAGAGATGGCCCTGCGACAATGAAGGTGTGACCAAGCAGGTTTCCGACATCTTCGACCCACAGGCGTGGAGCGAAGTCCCCGGCTTCGACTTCGAGGACATCACCTACCACCGAGCAAAGGCTCATGGCACCGTGCGTGTGGCGTTCAACCGCCCCGAGGTACGCAATGCTTTTCGACCACGCACCGTGGACGAGTTGTATCGCGCGCTCGACCACGCACGTCAAACCACCGATGTTGGTTGTGTGCTCCTCACTGGAAATGGTCCGTCGCCAAAGGATGGCGGATGGGCTTTCTGTAGTGGCGGCGACCAGCGCATCCGCGGCAAGGACGGCTACAAGTACGCCGAAGGCGAAACGAAGGAAACGATCGATCCGGCACGGGCGGGACGATTGCACATCCTCGAGGTGCAGCGATTGATCCGTTTCATGCCCAAGATCGTCGTGTGCGTGGTGCCAGGCTGGGCGGCTGGCGGTGGCCACAGCCTGCACGTCGTGAGCGACCTCACGCTTGCCAGCAAGGAACATGCGAAGTTCAAGCAGACGGACGCCGATGTCGCGAGCTTCGACGGCGGATTCGGTTCGGCATACCTGGCACGGCAAGTCGGCCAGAAGTTCGCACGGGAGATCTTCTTCCTCGGTCGCGAATACTCAGCGGACGACGCGCATCGCATGGGCATGGTCAACGCCGTGGTGCCCCATGCCGAACTCGAGGCAACTGCACTCGAGTGGGCACGCGAGATCAACGGCAAGAGCCCCACGGCCCAACGGATGTTGAAGTACGCGTTCAACATGATCGA
>JBDKEO010000142.1:0-2749 GCA_039795205.1 Actinomycetota bacterium | reverse complement strand
TGAGGCTGGAGAATGACACCGTCAGGCCAGAAGCGGAGGTACTGGCCGAGATGGAGACGGTATTGGTGGGATGGAATGTCTGATTGGCAGGGGTGCCAAACGTGATGGTTTGGCTGGCTTTCGCTACCGAGAACGATTGCGAGACGGCTGGAGCAGCATTCCACGTCGTGTTACCGCTTTGGTTGGCGGTGATCGTGCACGTGCCAACAGCCACCAGGCTCACCGTCGTGCCACTGAGCGTGCAGATACTCGGGGTGCTGGTGGACAACGTGACCGCTAGGCCAGAGGTGGCGGTAGCCGAAACCGTGAAGGACGTGTTGACGGTTCGCGCGCCGGGGTTACTGAACGAAATCGTCTGGTTCTGCTTGGCCGGAGCACCTGCACACGACGACGAAATCCTCGTCCACGACGATCCGACTGACGAAGCCAAGAAATACGAACCGTTGTTGCTCGAGTACACACTCGCGCCGACGTAGAAACCCGCTTGCCATGTGACAGTGACCACCGAGTTGCGGTTTCCCGCCGAGTCATCGTCTGCGGCCACCTGTGCACCCGACGAATTGAACACATGGATGTACGGGTCGGTCATCGAGCCGCGGTAGTTGTACAAGGTGACGCTTGTTCCCGCGTTTATGCCGTTCAGCACCCACGTGTCACATGGGTAACCACGTGGACTCAAACCACCCGTACCGTTGCCAGAAATCGTTGTCGTTGCAGAGTTGACTGCGGATACGGAACTCGTGGTGAACAGCAACATTGCGAGTGACGCAATGAACGCTGAAACGAGCGAACGTGCGGTGAAACGGGTCGCGGACGTGCGCCGAGACCGTGCCGACGCAGCACAGATCTCAGGACGTATTTTCGTAACGATTTTCACCACCAACTCCGCTCCTGAACTTTATGTCCATAAGGCGAATGAACGCCAGTGCGGGCAAGGGTTTTCTCGAATGTCGAATGGTGACATTTGTCACGCAAGCGCACATGTGTCGACTGTCCCGCGAGTGCGACATCGCGAGTATTCGTAGATGCCGAAAACACTGGAGATTGATCCGGAGTAATCGATAACACTCGACTTACCGTTGAGGGATTCGCTCCAACATTTTCTGAAACTCTCAACCTCAACTTGATGGCAAGAAACCTTGTGTTTTCGGCCCAAAACAACACTCTCCGAACCCTCAAGTAGTTGTTGAGCCCAGCGTGGTGAGCAATTTGGACACGCGCAATGGATATTTCAACTCGTGCAACACCCCCTCGGTATGGTGCCGCTCCCACCAAAGGAGGCACCATGACCACACACCCCGCTCACCACAAAAACGAAGAAGCAGTTCGCCGACGCTTCCTCCGCGCACTTGCCGAGCTCGGTCTGCAGCAGGCGGTCCCGGCCAAGTCGATCACGATTGACCACAACGGCCTCACGATCACCGGATTGTCCGTCGGTCAGTTGGCACTGCTGACGAACGCCCTCGAAGATGCGGCCTCCGAGATCGAAACGGTGGAGCAGGAACTTCCCCAACTCGTCGGCGGTCTCACGCAACCCGATCGACTTCCCGTGTCGTTCACTTCGGCTCGCATTTCGCCCCAGGCGGTGCTGTCGTGATTTCGCTGGGTCACTTCGAAGGCAGCGAACTGAGCACCGTTGCGGCGCTCAGTTTCTTGATCATGCCGAGCGAGCGGCTGGGCGAGGGCGTGCAGGTGGAGTGCAGCAACGGTCAGCGCGTATGGAAGGGTGCCACTCGGCATGGCGCATTCCGCATAGTCGGCGGAGCAGCAAACTTCCCTGGTCAACACCTTCTCCATCTGCGGTCGGTTCGCGATGCCGAGAGCATGCTCGAGATGAGCGGTTCTGTCGACGTGGTAATCGACGGCGAGGTGGTCCGAGTCACGAGTGGAGACGCATCCGGTGAGCTCCCCGTTGCCATCATCCCGCCCGATACGGCCCTCTTCGAGATTCAGGCCCCCACCGTGGCGGAAATCTCCGTCGAAGGACTCCGGCATGTGCTCTGGTCTGGGACTCACGACCCGGCCGAAGGCTTCAGTGAAGACGAACGAGACCTGGCGGGACCAACCACCGTGGTTCGCTTTCTCCCCAGCCGCCTCGAGCTCAGCACCAGCTTTGCGGAGGTGAGTTGTGCCGACACCACCAGCTCGTGGATCACCACCATCACCGGCCCCTTGGGCGAGGTTGGCGTGCACCGTTGGGCATTGAAGCGCCTGTTCGGCAACCTCCACTCGCTGGATGACACCACCTTTCGCCTCTCTGCCGACGTTTCTCGGGGCGGCGCCCTGTATCTCGAGGGAGAGTCGTGGCGGGTCGCCCTCGTCGAGGCCCCCACTCGCGCTGGCCGCTACTACGAAGAGTTACGCGACAGATTGAACTTCTGGGACGCGCTTTCGGCCGAGCACGAAGACGGTCGCCTGGCGGCAGAATTTGCCGGCGTCGAGATGGTGCTGCAGTTGCTCGACGGGCGGATGCCCATCGTGCGAGCCACGGTTCATGTGGTGGGCGACGTGGAGCGCACCCCGGACTTGCTGAGCGAGATCGATCAGCAAAACGAAGGCAGGGCGTTCACCAAGTTCTTCATGAGTGGCTCCTCGGTGTTCGCCAGTATCGACATTCGTTGCACCGATATCGCGAACATCGATCAATACCTGCGAATACTCGCCGACGACAGCAAGCTGCTCGGCAGTTTCCTCGCTGCACTCGGCGCGAAGGCGGCTTCACCCACCTTGTGGTGATCTAGATCGATCC
>JBDKEO010000179.1:0-2890 GCA_039795205.1 Actinomycetota bacterium | reverse complement strand
GTTGCTGTTCCATTCGTGCTCGAGCCACACCCTTGCGACCGGTTGCAGCACGCGGCAGATTTTCGACGAGAGGCCCGCGAACTGGACCGTACATGTAGAGGTTGTCGGCCATCACCAACTTCGCTCCTGCTTCGCTCGCAGCGGTGATGATGTTGGCCGTCAGCCCAGGGAACTCTTCTGGCCATCGGTGGTACGCCGGCTGTGCGGCGTGGAACACCACCGAGGCATTGGCGCAGGCACGGCGGGCGCCTTCGAGAGTGGAGAGGTCTGCCGACATGACTTCAGCTTCGGCAGATACATCGGGTGTGTGGCGAGACACCGCCCGTGTGGTGCGACCTTGGCGGACGAGCTCGGTGGTGAGCGCATGGCCGATGCCCCCTGAGGCTCCGAGAACTACGTACCGCTCGTTCATCACGCTCCTTTGCGTACATTGATCAAAACGCGAATACTGTTCGCACTTTAGACCAAGCGACAATGAGAGTGCAAACAGTGTTCGCGTTTCTGAGATCGGGTACCGTGGGGACCCATGGAAGGTCGTCGGGCCCGACTTCGGGCGGAATTGATGGGCAAGATCAAGTCCGCTGGGCTCAAAGAACTCCGCCGAACCGGGGCGGCGGGCCTCTCGTTGCGCGAGGTGGCCAAGACCGCAGGGATCAGTCCTTCGGGCATGTATCGATATGTCGACGGACGGGATGGCTTGCTCGAGTTGCTCATCAGCGACGGGTTCGAGGCGTTCGGTTCGGCGATCGACGAGGCAATCAAGAAGGCCGACAACGACCTGCTTTCGCGTCTGGAGGCAATTGCATTCACTTATCGCCGTTGGGCGCTGGCGAATCCTGATCGCTTCGGGTTGATTCTTGGCACCCCGGTGCCTGGATTTCATGCCCGTGCCGACGGCCCGACCGTGTCGAGTGTCTTTCGGTTCAGTGAGCCGATGGTGCGAGTCGTTGCTGCCGCATACGGAGCAGGCGAGCTGGTTGGTCTCGGCGCGGACGTGGCACAAGATGCCAAAGTCCCCCTCGACCCCACCACCTTCTTGCCAGAGTCACTAAATGAATTGCTTGCACGTGGATGGTCGCGAATTCACGGTCTCGTGTCGCTTGAGTTGTACGGGCATCTCGCCTGGGGTGACTTCAACGTGGAGAGATTGTTGCGAGCAGAGATGCGCTCGATCATGGATGAACTGAGCAACGCTTCGCCTGCAAACGTCAAGCGTAAGTAGTCATTGATCCCTGTCCTGCCACATTTGTCCCAAGTTCGCGGGCGGTAACCAAAGGGAACCTCGATTCGGATCCTGTGGCATAGAACCAAGGCATGAAACAGTGCCAAAGCTGCGGGATGCCCCTGCAAACGAAGAGAGCCGGAGATTGTCGAGGTACCGAGAAGAGTGGAGCCAAGTCGGAGAAGTGGTGTTCACTCTGCTACGTGGATGGCGAGTTCGTGGATCCGAATTGCTCGGTGCATGAGATGGTGTCGATCGTCGATGGCGCCTTGAAGCGAGAACACGTGTGGTGGCCGATGCGGTACATGGCGAAGAAGCAGATTCCCACGCTCGAACGTTGGCGCTGACCGCCAGCGATTGGAGTTATCGGCACTATGAGTACATTCGGAGCATGTCCGCCGAGAACCAATCGCCGAACAGCACCCGTACCACGGTCAGGAGAAATGCCAAGCGTGCGGGTTACGGACGTGAACAGATCCACGGAATCCTGCGCGATGGTCTCGTTGCCCATGTGGCGGTGAACACCCCCGAGGGCCCACTTGCACTGCCGATGGTGTACGGCGTGCATAAGGAGACGATGTATCTACATGGCGCGGTGGCGAACGCGTTGCTGAAGGCCAGCGATGATTCGGAGATTTGCGCCACGGTAACGATCGTCGACGGACTCGTCTTTGCCAAGACTCCGTTCAATCATTCGATGAACTACCGCAGCGTGGTAGTTCGTGGCAGAGGTCGAGTGGTGACCGATCCGGACGAACTCAACCTCGCCTTCGAGGCAATGACGAACCATGCGGTAGAGACGTGGGAGACCACGAGGAAGCCGTCGCCGAGCGAGATCCGCGCGACTCGGGTAATTGCGTTACCTCTCACGGAAGCCTCGGCAAAGGTTCGTACGGGCGCCGCAATCAACTCGCCCGAAGACGCCAGTGAGCCCTATTGGAGCGGTCATGTACCGATCGTCACCACTTTCGGTCTCGCGGTGACGAACGATGACACTGGAGCCGCGGTTCCCTCTGCCGTCGAGGCTCTGACAGGAAAGCCCGTGCACGAACATGGGTGACGCGATCGTTCCGAAAGGGTTGCTCGGAATTGCCGTCGTGGTGGATTGTGCCGACCCTCGGCGATTGGCCACGTTTTGGCAGTTGCTCGTTGGCGGATCGGTGGTGCGGGAGACCGCATCGGACGAGTGGGTGGCAATCGAGGGAATTCCCCAATTCGACTACCTCGGTTTCCAACAAGTGCCCGAAGGGAAGACGGCGAAGAACCGCACGCACATCGACGTCATGGTGGAGAAAGTGGAAGAGAGTCGTGATCACGCAGTTGCGTTTGGAGCGACAGCCATCGGTGGGGTGGTGGAGCAGGAGATCTTCCGACATCAGGTGATGGCCGACCCCGAAGGGAACGAGTTCTGCTTCGTACAGCGATTGGCCCCGAGCGAATCGTTTGGTTCGTAGTAACTTCGCCACGTGCATATTCGTAAATTCGTCGTCACATCCGAAGAGATCAAGGCTGAGGCCGGCAGGGACGTTGGTCGTGTCGTTCGGCGGGCGGTGGCCAGTGCCGTTATCGACAATCCATTTGCCGGTAAGCCAGGTGCCGATCTCGCCGAGTTGGAGGAAATGGGCGCAGAGATCTCGGGTCAGTTGGCGGAGCGTGCGCTCGCGGCCC
>JBDKEO010000156.1:0-3604 GCA_039795205.1 Actinomycetota bacterium | reverse complement strand
GCGCTTCCCGAGTCATCGTTCGATCAATTGATCACGGCGATTCGCGAAGTCGACATGGATGACGTTCGTCGCCAAATTGCGGAACAGGAACAACAGAACTCCCAGTAGTAACGCAATAGCGTGCGTGGGGTGAGCCTGCGCAACGATCCGTCGTTGTGGTCGATAACGACACTCGACGTCGATGCCAACAAGTACTCCCGTGGACACGTTGTCGTGTACGGCGGCTATCCGATGACGGGAGCGGCGCGTCTCGCTGCGCGTTCTGCAGCCCGGGCCGGTGCAGGAATGGTCACCATTGGCACACGCTCGTCCGCACTCGATTCCTACTTGGCGTCGGTCGAGAGCATCATCGTCAAGCCAGCAGATGACTCTCGTCAATGGGGTGAGTTGTTGATGAAGGCGAATGCTTCCGTCGTTGGTCCCGGCGCAGGTGTTGGTGAACTCACCAAGAGCATCGCGCTCGAGAGCCTGCGGCGGGGAGTAGCCACGTTGCTCGATGCAGATGCGCTGACGAGTTTCGTTGGGGAGCTCGATGTCCTTGCAAAGGCCGTGCGAGGTGAGTTGGTGTTGACGCCACACGAGGGCGAGTTCGCACGACTGTTCGATTTGAATGGGGATCGCGAGATTCGCGCTGGTGATGCAGCCCAACGAGTTGGTGGGGTCGTCGTACTGAAGGGTCACGAGACGGTGATCGCCTCACCTGATGGACGTCTCGTCGTCAACGACAACGCGCCACCCTCGTTGGCCACGGCCGGGTCGGGAGATGTCCTCGCTGGGCTAATTGCGAGTTTGCTTGCGCGAGGAATGCATGGCTTCGAAGCGGCATGTGCCGGGGTGTGGGTGCATGGAGAGGCCGCAAATAGGGCGGCTCCCGGGCTGATCGCAGACGACCTGCCCGCACTCATCGCACTCGTTCTTGCCGATCTCCTCGGATGATCAATACGGTTTGATGATCATGCGCGTTGGGGTAGTGGGCACAGGAATGATGGGCTGCGAACACCTGCGCAACCTGCTCGCAATCGATGACGTAGAAATCTCGGCGATCTCGGATCCCAACTCGGAGCCTCTCTCCTGGGCACGCAAGACACTCGAGGGATCGCGTCATCGACCACGCGAGTTTGCTGATCATCGTGCTCTTGCCGAGTCGGGTCTCGTCGATGCCGTGATCGTGGCGAGCCCCAACTTCACGCACAAGTCGGTGTTGGACGATCTTCTGCGCACCGACCTGCACGTGCTCGTGGAAAAGCCGATGTGCACCACCGTTGAGGACTGCCAGCAGGTGGTGCTGCTGGCAAAGGAGCGCGCTGCCGTCACGTGGGTGGGACTGGAGTATCGGTACATGCCATCGATCGCGAAAATGCATTCGCTCGTGAAGGAAGGGCGAATCGGGGACGTACGCATGATGGCGATCCGCGAACATCGGTTTCCGTTCCTGAAGAAAGTCGACGACTGGAACCGCTTCAATCGACTCACTGGCGGAACACTCGTGGAGAAGTGTTGCCACTTCTTCGATTTGATGAACCTCGTGATTTCTGCAAAACCATCTCGTGTCTTTGCCAGTGGGGCACAGGACGTGAATCACCTGGAAGAGGACTATGGCGGAGCACGGCCGGACATCATCGACAATGCGTATGTGATCGTCGACTACGAAAACGGTACGAGGGCAATGCTCGACTTGTGCATGTTCGCGGAAGCGGGATCAAACGAGCAGGAGATCACCGTCGTGGGGGATCGCGGCAAGGTCGAGGCCTACGTGCCTGGTGAGGGTGTCGTCGTGCTCGGGGATCGAATCAACGCGAATGTCGAGAAGATCTCCTGTGCTCCCCTTGAGCAACCAGGTCATGTCGGATTTCATCACGGAGCGAGCTTCCTCGAAGTGCGCAACTTTCTCGAAGCTGCTCGTGGAGAGCGCCCGGTGGAAGTCGATGCCACCCAGGGCATGTGGTCGGTGGCCGTCGGTGTGGCGGCACATCGCGCCATCGAGCTTGGTCGTCCCGTGCTCATGACCGAGGTTCTCGACGGCTGATCTTTTCGGTCGAGATTTTGGGAGAAGTAGTAGCGTTCCTTGCCGAGGGGGAAGGTATGGCGACGGCAAATCCGCTGAGTGGGGCTCCGACCGGTTTCAACGTGATGTTCTATGGGGTGAGTGCGTTCATCGCAGTGATCATGGTGATCGTCGTGATTTCTCTGGTGAAGAACTTCAAGGTGATGAAGGCGCGAGGGGTCAATCCATTGACCGCACACGGCGAGATTGCCGCCCGAATGGCCAAGGGCACCCTGCTCGAGGGAAAGTCCGTCGAGCAGAAGTTGTCCGAGCTCGACGACCTGCGCAAGCGCGGGGTGATTTCAGACGCTGAGCACGCCGAAGGCCGTAAGCGGGCATTGGGCGGCTGAGCCACCTCGACCATGGATATTCAGGGCTTCAGTGATCTTCAGTTGATCGGACGCGGTGGATTTTCCACCGTGTATCGAGCGCACCAGAACGCGCAATCGCGTGATGTGGCGATCAAAGTGCTGAATGTCGATGTACAAGACGAGGCTCAGCGTGCTCGTTTCGAACGAGAATGTGCGGCAACCGGCCGACTTGGTTCGCATCCGAACGTGATGACGGTCTACGAGTCGGGGATCAACGCAGATGGCAAGCCCTACATCGCGATGGAATTGTGCGAGGGCGGATCGCTCGCGGATCGTATTGCGAAGAGCGGCCCACTTCCGTTGGACGAGGCACTCCATGTGGCAATCAAGATTGCTGGAGCTGTGGAGACTGCGCACCGCGCTGGAATCACGCACCGCGACATCAAGCCAGAGAACATGCTCGTCACTTCCTTCGGAGAAGTGGTGCTTGCCGACTTCGGGATCTCCGCGTTGGATCAGGTGCGCAGTGGAACCGCTACTGGGGGATCGTTCACGCTGTCGCACGTGCCGCCCGAGGTTTTGCAGGGGAGCACCTCGGAAGTTGCGGGCGATGTTTACAGTCTCGGCTCATCGTTGTTTCGACTGTTGAGCGGAAAACCACCTTTCGCTGATGACTCGACGCCGATCGCCATAGCCGTCTCCAAGACGATGAACGACCCGGTGCCCGAGTTGAGCGGTGTACCGAAGTCGTTGAACAAGACGCTCGCGAAAGCGATGGCGAAGGCCCCCACATCGCGCCATGCTTCTGCGCTCGATTTCGCCGAGGCCTTGCAGGAAGTTCAGCGAGAAGCAGGTTTCGTGGCAACGAATCCCGTTGCGTCTTCTGCGGCGCCACGAGGGGCTGAACCAACGAGGCCTGTCGCGATTACGAGACCATCGGGAGTTGCCGCACAGTTGCCCACCGTCGAAGTGGCGAGTGTCGCCGCCAAGTCGTCCGGGTTCAAGGTTGCCTCACTCGTCGGGTTCGTGGCTTTGTTGCTCGGTGGTGGCGGTGTCTTTGCATTCCAGCAGTTTGGTGGCGGTGGTGGAGATGAGGCAGCGGCGGTGGAAGTGATCGAAACCACGGTCGTAGAGACGACCGTTGCCGACACGGTGGCACCAGCAACAACCATTGCCGCAGAAACCACCCTCGCTCCAGAAACCACGGTCGCGCCGACCACCACGGTGAAGAAGAAGAAAAAAGTGGTCG
>JBDKEO010000151.1:0-8350 GCA_039795205.1 Actinomycetota bacterium | reverse complement strand
CAGTCGGATTCGACCAAGGTGCTCGTGGTGTGTTCTCCGACGCGGGGTTTGGATGTCGGTGCCGTTGAGACCGTGCACAAGGTGCTCGATGAGGCTCGAGCCAAGGGCAAGGCAGTGCTGTTGATCAGTGAGGACTTGGACGAGGTGCTGACGCTGGCTGACAAGGTGCTCGTGTTGTACCGCGGGGCAGTGGTGCACAGTGCCGACAGCAACTCACTCGACATCGAGAAGGTGGGCATGGCGATGGCGGGCATCTCGTGATCATCGGCGGCTATCGCGTCGAGCTCGAGCCCCGGCTCAAGTCCCCTCGCTGGCTCGTGTACGTCGTGCCGGTCGTCTCACTATTGTTCGCCTTCGTCGTCGCCGGCATCTTCCTGCTCGCCACCGGACACAACCCGTTCACCACGTACGGCAAGTTGATCGACAAGGGCTACACCTCGTTCTATGGCATCACCGACACGCTCGGGTTGGCCACTCCACTCATCTGCACTGGCCTCGCCGCAGCGTTCGCCTTCCGCATGAACCTGTTCAACATCGGTGAAGAGGGCCAGATGTATCTCGGCATGATCGGCGCGGCGTGGGCTGGCATCGTGCTCGTGGACAATTTGCCAGGCATTGCGGCCGTTCCGTTGGTGATGTTGTCCGGCGCGGTCTTTGGCGCACTGTGGGTGTTCGTCCCCGCGGTGTTGCGGGCGCGCCTTGGTACGAGCGAGATCGTGAGCACATTGCTGCTCAACTACGTAGCGCTCAACCTCGTCAACTTTCTGATCTTCGGTTCACGCACGCTGTGGCGAGATCCGTCACCTTTTCCCGACGGTCAATTGGTTGCCGACAGCGCGCGATTTGACCGCTTCGGTACCACGAACGTGTTTCCGACCTTGTTGATCGCAGCCATACTCGCGGTGGTTCTGTGGCTGTACATGAAGTTCTCCAACTACGGATACGAGACTTCGGTGTTTGCCGACTCGCCGAACACGGCGCGCTACGCAGGCATGAGTGCCTCACGCCTCACGATTTCCGTGCTGTTGGTGTCCGGCGCCCTCGCCGGCTTGGCCGGTTCGATGTACGTGGTGGGCCCGGCAGGCAAGGTGGATCCGGGTCTGACTCAGCTCGGTCTCGGTTATGCAGGGATCGTGGTGGCTGCGCTTGCGCGGTACAACTTCGTCGCGGTAATCCTCACGGCCGTGTTGTTCGCCGGTCTACGTGTCGGTGGCGCTGCGTTGCAGATCTCGAGCGATCCAGTGCCGATTGCGATCGCCACAGTCATCCAAGGTGCAGTGCTGCTGTTCGCGCTCGGTGGTGAGATGTTCCGTAAGAACCGTCTGCGGATCCGGCGAGTCGCTGCTTCACCCGTGCGAGGTGCAGCGTGAACTCGAACATCTGGCTGATCACCTTTGCCGACGCCATCAGCATCGCCACCACGCTCATCTTGGCTTCGCTTGGCGCGATGCTCACCGAGCGATCTGGTGTGATCAACCTTGGCGTCGAGGGCTATTTGTTGATGGGTGCAGTCACGGCCTTTCAATTGGGAATGGGCTTCGGCAACGTGTGGCTGTCGGTGTTCCTGCCGGTGCTCGTAGGTGTGGCAATGGCGCTCGTACACGGCGCGCTCGTCATCTCCCTGCGCGCCAACCAGATCGTCTCCGGTTTGGCGATGGTGATATTTGGGACGGGTCTGTCTCAATTTCTCGGCAAATCTGTCGAAGGGGAGCGGCGCCCCGTCTCGATCGAACCGATCGACTTTGGCGCGTTATCTGACATTCCATTCATCGGTCCCGTGATCTTCGGACACGATCCGTTGACCTATCTCACTTGGGCGCTGACGATCGTTGCCTCGCTCTACCTCAATCGCACTCGCCCTGGTCTGGTGTTGCGTGCAACTGGCGATGCCCCTGCCACGGTGGATGCTCAAGGCGTCTCAGTCACTGCCGTGCGCTACATCCATACCGTCGTCGGTGGTGCACTGATGGCATTCGCAGGTAGTTGGTTCATGCTCGCCCGCGGCACCGCATGGAGCCAGGAGTCGACCACCAACGGCATTGGCTGGATCGCGCTTGCACTCGTGGTGTTTGCTGCATGGCGCCCTTTGCGCGCCATTCTCGGCGCCGTACTCTTCGGCTTCACCTTGCAGGTTCCATTCACGCTTCAGGCTGAGCAGATCAACGTCGTCGCTCCCGAGATGGTGAAGATGCTCCCGTACCTGGCCACGTTGTTCGTGTTGGTGGCGCTCTCTACGCCACGAGCTCGCAGGTTGTTGGGTGCACCGAAGATGCTCGGCATTCCATACGTGCGCGACGAGCGCTGAGGTCGGCGACTACGCATGGCACGGTTGACCTCAGCGAGTAGCGACGACTCGATTCTCCAAGTTCTGCACCAAGTGGCGGATGCCGTTCGCGCGGTACTTGATCGGAACACCGACTGGGGACTCTCGGGAAAGCGCAAGTCGCAGTATCAGGTAGACCTCGCTTGTGATGAAGCCGCGCTTGCGATCTTGCATGGTGCAGGTTGCCGAGTTCTCTCGGAAGAGAGCGGCATAACAGGGGATGATGGAGATGACTCACTATTCGTAGTGATGGACCCTTTGGATGGCTCGACCAACGCGAGCCGTGGGGTGAAGTGGTTCGCAACTGCACTGTGCGTGCTCGACGCCCAAGGCATGCGGGCATCTCTCGTTGCAAATCAAGCAGCCTCGACCGATCGCTGGACGGCCACGCGTGGTGGAGGCGCGTTCAAGAACGGTGCTCCCATTCGCCCCACTGGTTGCACGGAGTTGGGTAGGGCGATCGTTGGCGTTTCGGGGATCGTAAAGGTGAAGCCGGGTTGGGCGCAGTTTCGTGCACTTGGTGCCGCCGCGCTCGACTTGTGCTTGGTCGCTGAAGGAGTGACCGATGGCTGGATTGATTTCAACAGCCACGGCGGCTGGGATTACATGGCGAGCCTGCTGATTTGCCGCGAAGCAGGTGTCGCCGTCGGCGAGTTCAACGAGCGTGAACTCGTGGTGCGGGAACATGCAGAGCGCCGCACGATGGTCGCCGCTTCTTCCGATCAGTTACTTGCTGATCTCATGGACATCCGCGTCCGACACTCTCAGGTGTGATCACCGTTCGCCGCGCTCACGAACACACGGCGATGCCGTGGGCCAACGGGCGAGGAGTGAGCTACGAAGTGGCTCGCGACAACGACGAGTCGGGTGAATGGCGGTGGCGTCTTGCAATCGCACCGATCGTCGAGGACGGACCGTTTTCGGTCTTGACAGGTGTGCACCGTGAACTGACACTCCTTGAAGGTGAAGGCCTCGTACTCACGATTGACGGAAACATGGTGATGTGCCGCCGCGGTGAAGTGGTCGACTTCTCTGGCGATGCGCACACTCACGCCGCACTCACCAACGGCCCGGTGGTGGATTTGAACGTGATGTCTCGTGCTGGTTCCGAGCGGACGATGCAGATCGTCGACGCACCTGCTTCGATCGAGGACATTGATTGCCTGGTTGCCCTCGACGATGTTGTTGTCGAATTCGACGGGCGAGCAGAGATGCTCGCAGTGCGAGATGCGCTCGTGGGTGATGGATTGGTGCAACTACGCAGCGGCACTGTTGCGGTGGTGCGCCCTAGGCGCTGAGCGCCTGCTTGATCGTCGTTGCGCCGGCCAGCAGGTCGTTTCGTTCCTTCTCATTGAGCACCGCAAACGCCGGGGCAACGATTCGGTCGGTCACTTTCTCCGCTTCATCCAAGCGTCGACGCGCATCGTCGTCGATCTGTGGAGCATCCTCTGCCGACCAACCAAACATCGCCACGTCGTTCGGGCGCTTGATGAAGTGCGCCTGCTTGCCGGTCAAACCCATTGCCCGTACTGCGACGAGATGTGCACTGCCGCGAAACTCGCGCAACACGGAAACCAACTGCATGGCTCGCCCGGGTACATCTGATACGAGGGGCTCACTCTTGAAGGCCGCGTACAGTGCGAGCGCCTCGGGATTCGCTGCAGAGTTCACCTTGTCCGCAGCGGCGATGAAGGAGTCGAGATTCGCTACGTTCGACAACTTCTCGCGACCCGTCACAGCGCTGCACTCCAAGTGCGCTCTTCCTGCCACGAGTGGATCGACGACTTGTCGCGACGAATCCCAGGCGCGCTTGATCACCTCGGGATTGAAGTAGCCGAATGCGGCGGCGACCACGGACGAGTCGCAGTTTCCGAGCAGGCCACCCCGCCCGATGAAATAGAACTGCGGTCCCTTGAGCCCGAGTTCGGTGCCCCGCGCCATCGTGGTGGGGGTGAAGTAGTACGCCCAACCAGTGTCGTTGATGAGCGGGCAAACCTGCTTGATGAGTTCGTCATTGGTCACGAGGGTGACCTTACTCCCGCGGTGGGTCAGCCGATTGCGGCGCCGAACAACCAGCCCACGGTCATGGTGAAGGCAAAAGCGATTGCTCCACCTACTACAACGCGAAGGATCGATCGCTTGGCCTTGGATCCCCCGAAGCGGGCGCCGAAGAAACCAAGTCCGACGAGTGCGGCGAATACCACGATGAGCGTCGAGACGACGCGTGATGACTCGGGGAAGACGACCACGGAGAGCAGCGGAACTGCCGCCCCGATGGCGAAGGCGAGAGTGGAGGAGACTGCCGCCGGCACCGGACTGGCGAGGTTGCCTTGAGTGATGCCCAATTCTTCTGCCAAGTGCACCTTCAACGCGTCTTTCTCGGTGAGCTCGGTCGCTACCTGCGTAGCGAGCCCGTTGGAGAGACCCTTGTGTTCGAAGATGGCGACGAGTTCAGCGAACTCGTGCTCCGGCTCGTTCTCAAGTTCCCAGGTTTCCTTGCGAATGTCGGCCAACTCGGAGTCGCGTTGTGAACTGACCGACACGTACTCGCCGAGGCCCATCGAGGCCGCGCCGGCAACCAATCCAGCGAGACCGGCGGTGAGAATTGCGTCACGCGATGCATCGGCCGCAACCACGCCAAGGATCAACGCTGCTGTCGAGATGATCCCGTCGTTGGCTCCGAGCACCATTGCTCGCAGAACGTTTGCTCGGTGACTGGCGTGACCTTCTTCATGCGTACTCATGTGTCCATGCTTCCACAGCACAGCCATCTTGGCGTAGGTTGGACACATGAAGTTCGTCCGAAGTTTGGTGAACCTAACTCGTCGTATGCCCATGGTGTCGTGGCTCGTTGGTGCTGCATTCACGTTGTGGGTGGTGTTTGGTGTCCTCGTGGGAATGCCGCCGTTGGTCCTCGTCGTTCTCCCGTTGGTGATCGGCGCGATGACGTGGGGGATCAATCGGTTAATGAACAGCGCCGCCACCTCCGGGAAGCGACAAGGTGTGGTGCTCGGCAGCGCAAGCCTTGCCACGCTGGTCGTGTTCGGCCTTATTCAGCTCGTCCCCTACGGAAAAGACCACACCAACCCTCCCGCGTTGGCGGAGCCGCAGTGGTCGTCACCCGAGACCCGCGACCTGATGGTGCGTGCATGCTTCGGTTGTCACTCCAACCAGGTGGAGTACCCCTCGTACGCAAAGATCGCGCCGATCTCATGGGCGATTCAGTCGCACATCGACTCTGGGCGTAGCGAAGTGAATTACTCCGAATTTGGTGTGTCGCGCGGAAACTTCGACGATTCGATCGAAGTCATCCGCGACGGCAGCATGCCGCCGTTCTATTACACGATGTTCGGGCGCCACCCAGAGGCAAAGTTGACCAATGAGGAGAAGGCGGCGTTGATCGCTGGTCTCGCAGCAACTCCCGGGTTGGGCGAGGACGACAATCGTGGCGAGAAAAAGTACGGGGACAAGAATTACGGTGAGGGCGACAACGACTGATTTCTGACGGTCGTAGAGGAAGCGTCGCTAGATAGGCTCTGACACCCTCGGGCGCTTAGCTCAGTTGGTTAGAGCATCTCCCTTACAAGGAGAGGGTCGGGGGTTCGAGTCCCTCAGCGCCCACCATCGTGAGTTGGGGGCGTACCTGTAACACTTGCCTCGTGATCGAGTTGGTCTCTGGTGATGTGCGTACCCGCATCGATCCCGCTCGGGGAGGCCGTGTGGTGTCACTCGAGATAGACGGCACCCCATTGATCGTTGGTGAAGAACCCCGCCATGGTTCAGCATTCGAGTGGGGATTGTTTCCGATGGTTCCCTTCGCGGGTCGCGTGCGGGGAGGACGGTTCACGTTCCGTGGTCGGGATTACCAGTTGCCCACTCGGATGCCACCACATGCCATTCACGGAGTGGTCGACGACGTTCCGTGGACGGTGGCGAGCAACGACGACTCGTCCGTGGGGATGTACTGCGAATTGAGCGCTCCGTGGCCCTTCCGTGGGGAGGTATCCCATCGCATCGAGTTGCGAGCGTCGAGTCTGTGGATGGAGTTGTCTCTGACGGCACACGAATCGATGCCTGCTCAGGTGGGGTGGCACCCATGGTTCGTCCGTCCTGCCACCATCGAGTCATCGTTCGCGGAGTGGCTGCCTCGCGATGAGGAAGGAATGCCTACTCAGCCAACGATCGCGAACGTGCCCGACTTTACGTCTCCAGTCGACGATTGCTTCACTTTTGACGGTTCGGCCGTATGCGTGAAGGTGGGGGAACGACGACTGAGTCTCACCTCCGATTGCACCCATTGGGTGGTGTACACCGAAGCCGAGCACGGCATTTGCGTGGAACCACAATCAGGGCCGCCGAACGAATTCGAGAGCGCACCAATCGTGGTTAACGCTGGCGGGGTACTTCGCCGGTGGTTCGAGATCGCGTGGTAGGACAGGGGCGAGTGAACACGACCTCTACTGAATCGCTCTTCGGGGAATGGGCTCCGTGGGCCGACCCCGAAATGGTCGCGCATCGACGCCTCTCGATGCGAGCGCCACTCACTGCACATCCGAGCGCACGCGCAGCGCTGAGTGGAGATCGGGAACGTAGCCCGTGGTGGAAATCACTGAATGGCGAATGGCAGGCCAAGCGATGGACTCACCCAAGCCTCGTGCCCAATTTGGCCGTGAGCGAGTCGACTTTCGGTTGGTCGTCTCTGCGGGTGCCCGGCAACTGGACGATGCAGGACTTCGTCGACACGCCGCACTACACGAACATCGTGATGCCGTGGAAGGGTTTGCCGCCTGTCCTTCCGGAGGAGTTGCCGACCGTGTTGTATCGGCGCTCATTCGACGTGCCGAACGAGTGGCGTGACCGACGAATCATCGTGCATGTAGGTGGTGCAGAGAGTGTCCATGGTGTGTGGGTGAACGGGAAGCTGGCGGGATGGGGAACCGATAGCCGGCTGGCGAGCGAGTACGACATCACCGAACTCGTGGTCGCGGGTAACAACGACCTCGCGATCGTGGTGACTCGTTACTCGGCGCAGAGTTACCTCGAGGATCAGGACCAATGGTGGATGGCCGGCATCCATCGTGAGGTCTTCGTCGAAGCGCGAGCCGCAATTCATCTGGCAGATGTCAACGTCGACGCATCGATCAAGGTGGCGTCGGTTCGGAATCGTCTCGCTTCGGGTTCGGTGCGAGTTCGCGCCCGATTGGAGATTGCCGACGGCACGGCAACTGATCCCGGCTGGTGTGTACGTGCCCAATTGCACGACCCCCAAGGCAAGAAGGTCGGTTCCCCGCGAACTATTGCTTTCCCATTCGAGACCTCCGCGTACGTGTTCGAGGGATTCGTGGCCACCGATGAGTGGTCGTTGCCGCGAGTGGAGACATGGTCGGCGGAATCGCCATCTCTCTACACGATGCTCGTCACCCTGATCGACCCCCGAGGCGAGGAGATCGAGCACGTTGCCGTTCGCTGCGGCTTTCGGTCCGTCGAGGTGAAGGACCGATCACTGCTCATCAACGGTCAGCGAGTCATCATCCGTGGCGTCAACCGCCATGACCACTCACTGGTCAACGGCAAGGCCGTGACGCTGGAAGAAATGCGGGCGGATCTCATGGCGATGAAGCGGCACAACGTGAATGCCGTGCGCTGTGCTCACTACCCGAATGATCCACGACTGCTCGATTTGTGCGATGAACTCGGCCTCTATGTGGTGGACGAAGCGAACGCCGAGGCCCATGCGTTCAATACGAGTTTGTGGCGGGACACGCGCTGGCATGCATCGTGGCTCGCCCGTGTATCGCGCATGGTGCAACGTGATCGCAACCACCCGAGCGTGATCATGTGGTCACTCGGCAATGAGGCTGGCTACGGCCCGATACACGACTCGCTCGCCGCGTGGGTGAGGGCGAATGATCCTTCGCGACCGTTGCACTACGAGCCGGCCATCTTTCACACCAACTGGGTCGATGGCGGACGACAAGCAACGGACGTGGTGTGCCCGATGTACTCGCCGATCGATGCGGTCGTGGC
>JBDKEO010000135.1:0-4979 GCA_039795205.1 Actinomycetota bacterium | reverse complement strand
TGATCGATGCCGGCAATGAGATCGTCGTCATGTCGACTCGATGTCTCGAAGTGATTCGTCACCGATATCCCGAGTTCGTCGGCGGTCCCGAAACGAACAAGGTGGTCGGCCATCTGTATGGCCCAGCTGAGTTTCTCGTCGGACTGCACGACCGACAGTCGCTCGACGTGCATTTCTCGGGCGTGCGTCCCGAACTGGTGGAGTATCGGCCATCGTGCTCGGCGCGGAACACCGGCGAGGCCGATGCTGCAGGGGCAGTTCTGCGACTTGCCGGAATCGCCGTCTCGTCGGTCGATGGGTGCTGTGGTGGCCAAGGTTGTCGCGAGTCGGTCTCGGATCCTGCGCTGGATGGTGAGGTAACGCACCCCATTGAGCTCGTGGCACGCGCATACGGCTTGGCGCGCGACTAGATAGCCCCAGTAAGAGGCGGCTCGGCGGAAATTGGCATGGCGGCACGACCCCGTCGTATTCTCCGCCGTGGGGAACGTAAGGGGGGCGCTCGTGGGGATGAGCGACACAGTGTGGCGATCGAAGGGTGCATGCCAAGGCTTGGACCCGGAGATCTTCTATCCGGACAACGACGAGTATGCGGACGTCGCCAAGGCCATATGCGACGAATGCCAAGTACGCCTAGCGTGTCTCAACCATGCTCTCGACAACCGTGAACACCAGGGTGTGTGGGGCGGAGCCACTGCCAAGGAACGCCGGCGCCTGCTGCGTCAACGTCGTCGCAGCGCGTAAGCGCAACCACTCGTGAGCGAGTCGGGCATGGAATGGTCGACGATCGTCGCACGCCTCCGCGAGGGTCGGGATCTGACCGCAGACGAGGGTCATGCACTGATGAGCGCCATGCTCGCCGGAGAAGTGACTCGCACGGACGTTGCGGATGTCTTGTTGGCGCTCAAGGCGAAGGGTGAGACGTCGGAGGAGATCGCAGGCATGCTGCGTGCCGTCCGCGAGATGTCGACGTTCGTAGATCTCGACGAGACGATGCATGTTCAAGCAATTGACATCGTGGGAACCGGTGGCGACAACTCACACTCGGTCAATGTGTCCACGATGTCGTCGTTCGTGGTGGCGGGCGCCGGCGTTCCGGTTTGCAAGCACGGCAACCGTGCTGCGTCGTCGAAGTGTGGAACCGCCGACGTGCTGGAGGCCCTCGGTGCGCGGATCGAACTGATGCCCGATCAGGTGGTGTCCTGTATCCGACGATCCAATTTCGGTTTCTGCTTTGCACCGACCTATCACCCAGCGTTTCGACATGTCGGGCCGATTCGTCGGGAGCTGGGCGTGCCGACGGTGTTCAACCTGCTCGGTCCACTGGCCAATCCCGCGCGTGTTCGACACATGCTCGTCGGCGTAGGTAATCCTGCATTCGTCGAACGAATGGCACTTGCCTTGCGGGACAGCGGTGTGAGTCGTGCCTGGGTTGTTCACGGTCACGGCGGTTTGGATGAGATGTCACTGAGTGGCGCCAACGAAGTGTGGGAAGTGCGCGCAGGTGAGGTGTCGCGAATGGTCGTCGAAGCATTCAAGTTCGGCATTCCACGCGCCAGCGTGGACGACCTGCGCGGTGGTGATCCCGAGTTCAATGCTGCTGTCGTTCGGCGCGTGTTTGCCGGTGAGGAAGGTGCCGTGCGCAACGTCGTGGTGTTCAATTCGGCATCTGCACTGGTGGTCGCGGGTGCGGCTCAGGATTTGGCGGAGGGGATCGAACTGGCGCGACGAAGCATCGACTCGGGCGCAGCACTGAACGCACTGAGCCAATTCGTGGAGGCGAGCAATGGCGACGCCGTATGCGACGATTGAACCGATGAGTAGCGCAATCGCCGTTCGCGTGCCGGCCAGCTCCGCCAACTTGGGGCCGGGCTTCGACACTCTTGGCATGGCCCTTGGGCTGTATCTCGACCTCGGTGTCGTGAACGGAGCTCTGCCAGACGGTGCCTCTCCAATCGATCCTCGGCATCCAGCCATCACGGCCTTTGCCAAACTCGGCGGCGAGGGTGACCTATGGGTGCGCTCCGCGATTCCAATGGGCCGTGGACTGGGATTCTCGGGTGCAGCCCGCGTTGCTGGCCTCGCATTGGCGATGGTGCAGCGAGAAGGCGCAACGAACTTTGTCGATGATCGAGTGCGTCTCCTGGGACCCGCTACGGAACTCGAGGGACATCCCGACAACGTCGGAGCCTCGATCATGGGTGGGGTAACGGCGAGCGCGGGGGACAAGGTGGTGCGCCTGCCGATGGCCCTCGACCCGATGATCGTGGTGTGGGTGCCCGACACACAAACCTCCACGGAGAAGTCACGAACGGCGATTCCTGCGGAGATTCCGTTGCCCGACGTGATCTACAACATCGGGCACACGGCACTTCTCATGGCGGCACTTGCCGCTGGCGAGGTGGATGTATTGCGGCAGGCCACGACTGATCGGTTGCACCAGGACCGTCGATTGGCCAACGTTCCGCGCAGCAAAGCGGCGCTCGAAGCGGCCCTACAGACGTCTGCGTGGTGCGCTTGGCTTTCTGGCTCTGGTCCGACGGTGGCGGTGATGTGTTCGCGTGCCGATGCTCAGCGTGTGGCAGATGCCCTCCCCAGCGACGGAAGGGTGCACCAGCTGGAGATTGACGCCCTCGGGGCGCGCATTCTCGAGATTTCTTAGCCCTTAGAAACATTGCAACACCCTTGGGTGACGCTGGACATGTCGCCGAGATGGCGCACACACGTCTCATCAATACAGCAACCAGCGCATCACGCCAGATCCAAGGAGGACCAATGAACCATCTCAGCCCAACGAATCACCTCAGCAAGCAGGATCCGCTCATCATTTCCTGCGACACCTGTGTCATGCAGGAAACCGATGCCTGCAACGACTGCCTGGTCACCGCCTTGTGTGGTGGCCGTGAGGAGCCAGCAGTGGTGTTTGATCTCGAGGAGCAGCGAGCTATCCGGTTGCTCGCAAATGCCGGGTTGGTGCCTACCATTCGGCACCGTGCAGTCAGCTGACGTCTCCGATCTTCAGCGGTACACCGACTCGATAACGCGTCTCGGCCGTGAGGCAGGCGCTCAGTTCGTCTCGGTAGCGCCTCCCAGTGTCATGGAGCGCGCACGCGAGGCACTCATCGACCGTAAGTCGACTGGACTCAGCGACACGATGGAGTTCACGTTCCGCAATCCGGAACGATCGACCGATCCGAGTCGCGCAGTACCCGGCGCACGAGCGGTGATCGTTGCCGCGATGCCTTATGGCACCGACACGCCAGCCCCACCGAATGGTCCTCACGGGGTAGTGGCGCAGTATGCGCGCCAGAACTACTACGGACGGTTGTCTGAAGCATTGAATGTGATGCGCGACAAGTTGCGCGCAGATGGCTTCAAAGCGCTCGACTTTGTCGATGACAATTCAATGGTCGATCGCGAGATCTCGTGGTTGGGTGGACTCGGTTGGTTTGGCAAGAACGCCAACCTGCTGGTTCGTGGAGCGGGGAGCATGTTCGTACTCGGCTCGGTGGTGACGACGGCACCGCTCAAGGTTGGGCGCGACATCGAACCTGACGGGTGCGGCGCGTGTCGTGTCTGTATCGACGCATGTCCGACCCGAGCGATCGTTGGTGATGGGGTGCTTGACGCGAGGCGTTGCCTGTCCTGGCTCTTGCAGAAACCTGGTCTGTTTCCTGTCGAGTTCCGAGTTGCGCTGGGGAATCGTCTGTATGGCTGCGACGACTGTCAAGAGACATGCCCGGAAAACGTTCGACTGTTGCCCACGAAGCGACTGGCATCGTCGAGTGAGACGTGGGTGCCAGTCCTCGATGTATTGGGCGAGGACGATCGCGCGCTTGAGCGGCGAGTTGGTCGGTGGTACGTGCCTGGTCGCGACATGAACGTGGTTCGTCGCAATGCGTTGATCGTGCTCGGCAATGTCGGTGAGCCCACCGCACAGGTGCGAGACACGATTGCTCGTTATCTTCGCCATGACGACGAAGTTCTACGCGCTCACGCCGTATGGGCAGCGGCTCGGCTCGGCATCCTCGATCTGCTTCCCGAGATCGACTCCAGTGAGATTGTGATGAGTGAACTTCGTCGCGTGCACCTGTAAGGATTGTTGGCGCCGATGAAGCACCTCCTCGTCACCAACGACTTTCCGCCGAAGGTGGGGGGTATTCAGAACGTGTTGTGGGAGTGGTGGCGCAGACTGCCGAGCGACTCCTTTGCGGTGCTCACCACGCCTCATCCGCGCTCCGCGGCGTTCGATGCCGAGCAACCCTTCCTCGTAAGGCGGACGCGCGAACCGGTGTTGTTACCCCACCCGGGTTTGGTGCGCAGGGTCAATCGGATGGTCGATGAGTTTGGTGCAGACTTCGTGGTGCTCGACCCTGCATTGCCGCTCGGTTTGGTCGGCCCGCACTTGAACGTGCCCTACATGGTGGTGGTGCACGGTGCAGAGATCACCGTGCCAGGGCGACTACCGATCTCGCGTCCACTCTTGTCGCGCGTGTTGGGTGGGGCGCGTCACGTGATTGCCGCTGGTGGCTATTCCGCAGCCGAAGCTCGCCGAGCAACACGTAGCACCCTCGACGTGACCGTGATTCCGCCAGGCGTCGACACCGAACGTTTTCTCCCACTATCGGTGAATGCACGTCGTGCCGCACGAGCACACTTCGGTGTTGCCGACGATGCCGAAGTGGTGGTGGGAGTGAGCAGGCTCGTGCCGAGGAAGGGCTTCGATGTACTCATTCGATCTTCGGCGTTGCTTGCGCGAACGCGTCCACTTCTTCAAGTGTTGATCGCAGGAAGTGGACGCGATGCCAAGCGCTTGCAGAAATTGATCGATCAGACCAGGGCACCCGTGCGATTGGTGGGACGTGTGCCTGGAGAAGACTTGCCGTCGTTGTACGGCTGCGCCGACGTGTCGGCGATGATCTGCCGAACTCGCTGGTTGGGTCTCGAGCAGGAAGGATTCGGCATCGTGTTCAGCGAGGCGG
>JBDKEO010000101.1:0-13532 GCA_039795205.1 Actinomycetota bacterium | reverse complement strand
GAATCATGGCTACGACTTCACGTTGGTGCTGCACAGGATTGTGACAGAGGGGTGTGGCAGACACCCGTACCCATACCTGTAGGCGCTGGCCACACAATGGGCAGACCCATTTGCGGTGCTTCAGCGAATAGCGCTTCTTCTTCATCGTTCCTCCGTTCGGTCTCAAACGGCGGGGCACGATAAAGGTGGTGGTCAGGGGGTTTGCAACTCGCCCCTCGAGTTGACATCTACTACGTAGATGTCAAAAAAATTTTTGTCAGCGTGGTTTTCGCCTACCAGCGACCCCAGTGTGTCACTTGATCGAGAGGCAGTCGGTCGGCTGGCTTGAAGTCGGTGCCCTTGGTGTAGGCAATCGGAAACATGCCGCCCTGGGTGATCTTGTCGAAGGGGATGCCGAGGAGTTCTGCTGCCTTCTTTTCGCCATCCAACATCAAGTGGATCGTCGTCCATGCCGAACCGAGGCCACGGTTGCGTAGAGCGAGCATGAAACTCCACACGGCTGGCAGCAACGAACCCCAACCGCCGGCACCCATGGCCACGTCCACGTTCTCGAGCCGTCCTTCGATGCACGGAATCATCAGCATCGGTGCCTTCTCGAAGTTCTCTGCCAAATACGAAGCCGAGTTGCGTACGCGGGGGAGCTGTTCGTCGCGAATGTCTCCGGTCTCGCGTGCTGGCAGGCTCGAGTAGATCGCCCAGTTGGCGCGGTAGATCTCCGCCAATGCCTTCTTCGTTGCAGCGTCTTCCACGAACACGAAGTGCCAGCCCTGACGGTTGCCGCCCGTCGGGGCCTGCAACGCAATCTCCATACACTCCTCGACTACCTTGCGGTCTACGGGACGCTCGAAGTCGAGTCGTTTGCGAACGCTTCGTGTGGTGCGGAGGACTTCGTCGGCGCTGAGGTTCAGAGTCATGCCTTTGAGTCTTACAGGTGCGGCGTGCCACGATGACTGTCGAGGAAAGGACTGACGATGACCGTTGCAGGTGTGGTGGATGAGCGTGTGACGCTCAAAGTGCGCGACGGGGTAGCCACCGTGATGTTGAATCGCGCAGACAAGCGCAACGCCCTCGACAACGCCATGTTCACCTCGCTGGCGGCCGTGGGGGAGCATCTCAAGACTGCATCCGGTGTGCGTGCAGTCGTGTTGTCCGGTGAAGGTCAATCGTTTTGTGCCGGCCTCGACTTTTCGTCATTCCAGGTGATGGCCGATGGCAACGGATCGGTGAATGCCGGGGCGATGGCGGACGGCCGAATCACGCATCTCGCTCAGCAAGTGTGTTGGGTTTGGCAGGAGGTGCCCGTTCCGGTGATCGCCGCATTGCATGGTCACGCACTCGGCGGTGGTCTACAGATTTCGCTTGGTGCGGATGTTCGCGTCGCTCACCCTCACACTCAACTGTCGGTTCGTGAATTGTTCTGGGGTCTCATTCCCGACATGACGGGAACGTTGATGCTCAGTCGGTTGGTGCGACCCGACGTCGCGAAGGAACTCGTGTTCACCGCACGCATCCTGCTCGCGGAGGAGGGTCAGCGCATCGGGCTCGTGACCGAGCTCGCCGATGACCCGCTCGGTCGTGCCACGGCGATCGCAGAAGAGATCGCGTCGCGCAGCCCCGACGCTGTGCGCGCAGCCAAGAGACTGATCAATCGTCTCGCAGTTGCCGGCGCGGCGGAGCAGTTCGCCGCTGAGCGTGATGAGATTTATCGCTTGATTGGATCGCCGAACCAAGTGGAGGCGGTCACGTCCTACTTCGAGAAGCGGCCGTCACAGTTCGTCGATCCCGCCTGAATCTCGTAGTCGACGCCAACCACTACCAACTCTCGCCTACTGTGGTGAGTCGATGAAGCGCCCCCTCACGTCAAAGATGAAGGCAACAGCCCACGCTGTCGTCGCTCTGGCTGTATCGCTTGGCCTCGTCTCGTGTGCCACCGACATCTCCGGTTCTGCCACCACCGTGGTGGCCGTCAATCCGACGGCGTTCCAGACGATTCCGCCGCTCATCACCACCATTCCGGTCGTGTCCACCACACTTCCGATCGGTGCCGTTGGTGTGGAGCAGTCCTACACGGTGCGCCCGAACGATTCGCCGATCCTGGTGGCGAACCTGTTTGGTATCACCGTTGCCGAGCTTCTCGCATGGAACGGTCTCGTCTCCACGAGCCAGTTTCCTTTCGCTGGTCAATCGTTGAAGATTCCGCCTACGGCGATGGTGTTGAATCCCGTGATCCCCGTGGCGCCAGACATCACTGCGGGGGAGAGCACGGCAGGGTGCGATCCTCGGCCGGCAGGTACCTACAAGGTGCAGCGTGGTGACTCGATCTTCAGCATTCGACAGAAGTTCTGCGTGTCTGAAGGTGCTCTACTGAATGCAAATGGATGGCCAACCAGTGACGTGACGATCGTCGCTGGCCAAGTCATCAACATTCCGCCTGCCAATCAGTAACCAGCCAGATCGCTCAGCGAGCGGTGTTGCGGCGCTTGCGGCCGTGTCGCTCGAGTGCAAGGTCGATCAGCTCGTCGAGCAACTGTGCATAGGACAATCCCGATGCCTGCCATAGTTTCGGATACATCGAGATCGGAGTGAAGCCAGGGATGGTGTTGATCTCGTTGCACAAGAACCCGCGTCCACCTTGTTCGTAGAAGAAGTCGACTCGCGCCATTCCTTCGGCGTGGAGGGTGTGGAACACCACGGTGGCGAGTCGTTGCACGGCGGCGACTTCTTCGTCGGTGAGTTTCGCTGGCACGATCAACTGGGCGCCATCACCGACGTATTTGTCCTCGTAGTCGTAGAACTCCCTGCTCGGCACGATCTCTCCCGGCACCGAACAGCGCACCGCACGGTTACCGAGCACGGCCACTTCGATCTCGCGACCCTTGACGGCTTCTTCGAGCACCACCCACTCGTCATACGTGAGCGCAACTCGTATCGCCTGGTCCAGCTCCTCAGCCGACTTCACCTTGGAGATGCCCACCGACGAACCCATGTTGGCTGGCTTTACGAATAGTGGTAGTCCCAACTCGTCGATCGCACCGTGGAGTGAAGACGGAGAGATCTGATCCTCGCGAAGCGAAATGAACTTGGGTTGTGGGATGTCACTTGCCGCGAGCAATTGCTTGGCGATCGTCTTGTCCATGGCGACGGCACTCCCGAGCACTCCAGTGCCGACGTACGGAACGTTGGCCAACTCGAAGACGCCCTGGATCGTGCCGTCTTCTCCAAGTGGTCCATGGAGGAGGGGGAACATGACCGTCGCGGGGTGAGCGCCCGCTGCCTCGACGATTGGAGTGATGGATGTGGGGTCGCCCTCGGCGACGAGTCGCTCCGGAATGAACGCAGGTCCGCGCTCGAGAGCCTTCATTGCGTCGGTGGCCGTCAACCACTTGCCGCTCCGATCGATACCGATGGTGGTGACGCGATACTTCTGCGGGTCGAGCGCCCGAATCACGTGGGCGGCAGTCACACAACTCACGTCGTGTTCGGCTGACTCGCCGCCGAAAATCACGACGACATGCGTGCGCGCGCCGACTGTCGACATCGTCTTCACGGTACTAGGCGCATCGGTAGCCTTCACTCATGCGCTTCATGGCCGCTGAAGTAGCGACGGCGACGGGCGGTCGATTGGTCGGACAGAACGCGCACCTCTCAGGAGTGTCGTTCGACTCGCGCTCGTTGATCGCGGGCCAATTGTTCGTCCCGATCGTTGCCGCGCGTGATGGTCATGACTTCATCGCCGACGCCGTAGCGCGTGGTGCTGGTGCGTACCTCACCACACGCCAGCCACAGGGGCGACGCTCCGCAGTGGTGGTCGAAGACACTCTGGTCGCGTTGATGAAGTTGGGTCAGTGGGCGCGCGAAAGACTCGATGCCAAACTCGACGGGCGCGTCGTGGGGATCACCGGTTCGGTGGGGAAGACCTCGACCAAAGACATGGTCGCAAAGGTTCTGGCCACGAAGTACCTGGTGGCATTCGCCGAACGCTCGTACAACAACGATCAGGGTCTTCCCGTCACGATCCTCAATGCAGACGATGCTGTCGAAGCGCTCGTGTTGGAGATGGGGATGCGCGGATTCGGCGAGATCGCAAGACTCTGTTCGATCGGCCGTCCGTCGATTGGCGTAGTGACCGCAGTTGGTCATGCACATACCGAGCGAGTGGGTGGCCTGGAAGGTGTGGCCAAGGCCAAGGGTGAGTTGGTGGAGGCGCTTCCTTCATCCGGCTTTGCGGTGCTCAATGCCGACGATGAGCGTGTGGCGGCGATGGCCACCCGTACGAGTGCGAGCGTCTTGACCTATGGCACGACACAGGATGCAGCGGTGCGTGCAAGCAGCATCGTGTCGGACGAGCTTGGACGCCATTCGTTCGTCGTCGCTTCGCCGTGGGGGGATGCAGACGTGCAACTGCACGTCCCCGGTCGACACATGGTGTCCAATGCGCTTGCCGCTCTTGCCGTCGCGGGGGCGTGCGGCGTATCGATGCACGATGCTGCATCTGCTCTCGCGCACGTAGCGATGTCGCCGATGCGAATGCAGGAGCGTCGCACGAAGGCGGGGGCAGTGCTGCTCGACGACTGCTACAACGCGAACCCCACCTCGATGGCCGCCGCACTTGACACGCTCGCGCTCGTCTCAGCGCGACGCAAGGTGGTGGTGCTCGGCGAGATGGCTGAACTCGCCGACGCTGCAGAGCATCATCGGCGCATCGCTGCGCGGGTTGCGGAGCTCGGGATCGATCTCATCGCAGTCGGTACTGATGCATACGGGGTGCCTGCTCATTCCGTGGAGCAAGCGGCCGAATTGCTCTCGAATTGCGGCGAAGATGAGGCGATCCTCGTCAAGGGTTCGCGCGTGGCCGCTCTCGAGCGACTCGTCAACCTGCTCGTTTAGCGCGCTGCTTCGACTTCGTCGAGCTTCTTGACGTCGCACCACCAAGCGAGGAACACGGCCCATGCTGCGCCGAACAGCAAGATTGCGCGCGCGCCGAACTGGTCGATCAATGGTCCGAAGATCATGTTGCCGATCGGAACGGTGCCACCGAACGACATGATGTAGAGCGCCATGACTCGTCCACGTACTTCAGACTCCAGACGACCTTGCAGCACCGTGGAGAGCGACGTCGTGGAGAAGAAGTAACAGAATCCGAGCATGAAGCCGACGATGTACGCCGGCTCGGGTGTGCTGATCAACGCGAAGCAGGCGAGTGCTGCAGCGAATCCAGCGAAACCCCACTGGGTGAGTTTGCGCTTGTCGTAGTCGGCGAAGGTGGTGCCGATGGCCAACCCGCCGAGCGATGCGCCGAGCCCCCAGATCGCGTACAACCACTTGTAGGCGGGGCCGTCTTCTGCGATACCGAAGTTGAGATTGGCGACGGCAGGAAAGAGGCCGACATACGGCAACGAGAACAACGAGAACGTCGTCATCGTGAGCAACATGCGACCGACGGTCTTGCGCTGTCGAGCAATGCGCAATCCGTGCGTGAATTGGCGTCGCCCACGGATGTTGTCGCGTTGCACGGGTGGCACGTGCACCACCCACAGCGCGACCATCACGAAGAGAAAGCTCACGGCGTTGATGAAGAAGAAGGCAGCAGTCTCCACACCCCATTGAGCGAGCACGGCGACGATGATCGGGCCGACGACACGAGCGCCGTTGAGCGTGGTGCTCGAGATCGAGATCGCTCCTGGGAGATCCTCGGGTCGAACGAGTGACGGCAGCATTGCCGTCCATGCAGGCGCGTTCAGCGCGTTGCCGATTCCCACTCCGAGGGAGGCGAGAAACAGTGCAGCGAACGACGGCTCGCCCAGTGCGAGAAAGCCGATGATTGCCGAACACACCATTTGGACCGACTGCATGGCAATCAGCCAGGTGCGGCGATTGAAGCGATCAGCGATGACGCCAGCGGGGATGGCGAGGAACAGCAGCGGCCCGAGTTGGGCAAAGATCATCAGGCCGACGAGCGAGGCCTTGCCGGTGCGGGTGTAGACGTAGGCGGGGAGCACGACGTTTTGGATCCAGGTGCCCACGTTGGAGGTGAAGGAGCCCAGCCATACGAGACGGAAGTCGCGGTAGGCAAGTGCCGCACGGACGGTTCCCGGCTTGAAACCGTGGGGCGTCGAAACTTCGGGATTGCCTGCGTCGGTCACTAATGCTCGTCAGTCTTTCGGGGGTTTGTCACAATGGACGACATGGACCGGTCGCCATCGAACCAACACGCTACTGCGGAGCAACTTCGTGGAATGGTGTGCGAGAACCCACGAGGGATCTTCAGTCACTGCCCGCACTGTGAGTCGCGATTGATTCCCGAGCACGCCCACTACAAGTGCACCACCTGTGGTTGGCGTGACTCCTGCTGCGACTGACTAGACGCTGAACTACGCGCCAAGCGCGACGAGTGGTGCGACGAACTCGTAGCCGAGTTCCTTGGCGACCGGCTCGTAGTTGACGGTGCCCGCCACCGTGTTCACACCGAGTGCGATTGCGTTGCTGCGACGAGCAGCTTCGCGCACGCCGTGTGTCGCGATCTCGAGTTGATAGGGCAGCGTGGCGTTGGTGAGTGCGTACGTGCTGGTGTTCGGCACCGCGCCGGGCATGTTGCCCACCGCGTAGTGCACGACGCCGTGCTGTTCGTACACGGGATCCTTGTGCGACGTCTCGCGCGCAGTGGCGATGCAACCGCCTTGATCGATCGCCACGTCGACGATCACCGAGCCCGGCTTCATCGACTTCACCATGTCTTCTGTCACCACTACTGGTGCACGTGCACCCGCGACGAGCACAGCGCCAACGACGAGATCGGCTTCGAGCAGTGAGCGCTCGATGGAACCGCGATTGGACGCGAGAGTGGTGGTGCGACCGACACTGATCTGGTCGATGTAGCGAAGACGATCGAGGTTCTTGTCGAGGATCGTCACTTCAGCGAGCATGCCGGCGGCGATCCACGCGGCGTTGTAGCCCACGTTGCCTGCACCGATCACCACCACCTTGGCAGGGCGTACGCCTGGAGCACCACCCATGAGCACACCTCGTCCGCCTTGTGGTCGCTCGAGGAAGCGCGCGCCAGCTTGCGTGGCGAGTCGCCCAGCGATCTCGCTCATCGGCGCAAGGAGCGGCAGTGAGCCGTCTTCGAGCTGCACCGTCTCGTAGGCGACGGCGGTGCACTTCGACTTCACGAGCGCCTCTGCCACCTTCGGGTAGGCGGCGAGGTGCAGATAGGTGAACAGCGTGAGGTCCTCGCGAAGGAAACCGAACTCTTCTTCCTTGGGTTCCTTCACCTTGACCACCATGTCTTGGGCCCATGCGTCTGCGGCCGAGGGCACGATGTCGGCTCCCGCAGCGCGGTACTCGGCATCGGTGATGTTGGCGCCCTCGCCGGCGCCCTGCTGGACGAACACCTCGATCCCGAGTCGCTCGAACTCACGCACGCCATCGGGGGTGAGCGATACACGGCCCTCCATCGTCTTGACTTCTTTGGGCACTCCGAGCGTCTTGATGGCAGGGGACATGCCCTCTTGTCTAGTTCGTGCCCCACGTCCGAGGCGAGGTGGGCCAAGTGCGACAAGGGTCGCAGAGGCCTCGCTGGTTAGTGTTGGGGCATGAAGAAGTTCCTCAACTACATCAACGGCAAGGAAGTTCCGGCCCGTGACGGCAAGACCACCCCCGTCATCGATCCCGTGACGGGAAAGCAATACGCCGAAGCGGCATTGTCTACTTCTGCAGACGTCGATGATGCGATGAAGGCGGCAGCCGACGCTTTCGAGTCGTGGAAGAACTCGACTCCGTCAATGCGCCAAAAGGCGATCAATGACATCGCGGACGCGATGGAAGCGCACATGGACGAGTTGATCGAAACTGAGATCGAAAACACGGGCAAGCCCCGAGCCATCACGTATTCGGAAGAAGTGCCTCCGATGATGGACCAGATTCGTTTCTTCGCCGGCGCGGCGCGCATGCTCGAAGGCAAGAGCGCTGCTGAGTACGTGCCGAACTTCACCTCGTACATCCGCCGCGAGCCAATCGGCGTGTGCGCGCAGGTTGCTCCGTGGAACTACCCGTTGATGATGGGCGTGTGGAAGTTCATCCCCGCGATCGCTGCAGGCAACACCACGGTGCTCAAGCCGAGCGACACGACACCGGCGTCGACCGCACTCGTCGCCAAGATCGCTGGAGAAGTGTTGCCCCCCGGCGTACTCAACGTGATCTGTGGAGATCGTGACACTGGCCGCGCGATGGTGGTGCATGACACGCCGGCAATGGTGTCGGTGACGGGTTCGGTTCGCGCAGGTATGCAGGTTGCAGAAGCGGCATCGAAGTCGCTCAAGCGTGTTCATCTGGAACTCGGTGGCAAGGCACCAGTGATCGTGTTCGACGATGCCGACATCGAGCTCGCAGCAGACACGATCTCGATGACGGGCTACTTCAATGCAGGCCAGGACTGTACGGCAGCCACCCGCGTGATCGTCGGCCCGAAGCTGTACGGAGACTTTGTCGACGCGCTTGCTGAGCGCGCCAAGAAGACGAAGACCGGCAAGCCGAACGAAGACGTGTTGTATGGACCGCTCAACAACTCCGACCACCTGGGCAAGGTGCGCGGGTTCATCGATCGCGTGCCGAACCACGCCAAGGTGGTCGCCGGTGGCAATCAGGTCTCGGGTGACGGGTACTTCTTCGAGCCCACCGTCGTGTGCGACTTGAAGCAGCAGGACGAGATGATCCAGGACGAAATCTTCGGACCGGTCATCACCGTCCAGAAGTTCAGCGACGAAGAAGAGGCGCTGAAGTGGGCGAACGGTGTTCAGTACGCACTCGCATCATCGGTGTGGACGAAGGATCTCGGTCGTGCCATGCGTATGACGAAGAATCTCGACTTCGGTTGTGTGTGGGTCAACACTCACATCCCAATGGTGGCGGAGATGCCGCACGGCGGTTACAAGAAGTCCGGGTACGGCAAGGACCTCTCGATGTACGCACTCGACGACTACACGCGTATCAAGCACGTGATGATCGGCATCGCTTAGCGGCAACCAAGGGGAAATTTGGGGGACATGCAGGAAGTCATCAAGCTCGAAGGGGTTTCCAAGCGCTACGGAGACTTCGTTGCATTGCACGAGACGTCTTTTGCGATCGGTCACGGCGAGTTCTTCGCCATGCTCGGTCCATCCGGATGTGGAAAGACCACCACGCTGAAGATGATTGCCGGCTTCGAACAGCCGACGACCGGTCGCGTCCTGCTCGATGGAGCAGACGTCTCGGATGTCCCTGCCTACAAGCGCAACGTCAACACGGTGTTCCAGCAGTACGCACTGTTTCCGCACATGTCGGTGTTCGACAACGTCGCGTTCGGTCCGCGTTCGAAGAAGAAGGACGAGTCGCAAGTGCGCAAGGACGTCATGGAAATGCTCGAGATCGTGCGTCTCGCGGACTTCGCCCAGCGCAAGCCGTCACAACTCTCGGGTGGCCAGCAGCAACGTGTTGCATTGGCACGGGCGCTCGTCAACTATCCGAGTGCACTACTCCTCGATGAGCCACTCGCAGCTCTCGACCTCAAGTTGCGTGAAGCAATGCAGATCGAGCTGAAGCGCATCCAGCGCGAAGTGGAGATCAGCTTCATCTTCGTCACCCACGACCAGCACGAGGCACTCACCATGAGCGATCGCATCGCCGTCATGAGCGCGGGTCATGTGGAGCAGATCGGCACGCCGGAGGAGATCTATCGAAATCCGTCGTCCCTTTTCGTCGCTGGATTCATTGGTTCGGCCAACTTGCTGGCCGGCACCGTGGAGTCGGTGTCGGGCAATGAGTACGTGGTCATGTTGAAGTCGGGTGCGAAGGTCAAGGTATTGCATCAGAGTTCGACGTTCTCAGCCGGATCCAAGGTGTCGCTGATGTTGCGACCGGAGGCACTCAACCCCGTCGCTGGCTCGCGCGGAGACGGCCTCTCGCTCGAGGGAACATTGACTGATCGCGTGTATGAGGGGGCCACTGATCGCTTGGTGGTCCGCCTCACCGATGGCACTGAGGTGGTGTGCCTCACCGACTCGGATGCCAAGCATGCGCACAAAGTGGTGGGCGACAACGTGACGATCGACTGGCAACCTCAGGCGGGGTATCTGCTTGCCGGCTGGCCAGAGGTAAGTGGGTCCACCTCCACCAACATCGATCAGGTTGAAGCAGCCCTCTAAGATCAACGAAACCCGGTAACTCAAGGAGGAACCATGAACCGCAAGCCACTGATCGTTCGTTCGGGAATGACACGACGTCAATTCCTTGCCCGCTCCGGAGCACTCGGTGCAGCCGGTTTGTCATTGCCAGCATTGCTTGCAGCATGCGGTGGTGATGGGGGCAGCTCATCAGGCTTGTTCTTCGAGAACTGGCCGCTCTACATCGACCCGACCGAGGGTGACACCATCGGCACCATCGATCGCTTCATGGAAGCCACCGGCATCGACATGAAGTACACCGAGGCGTACAACGACAACAACGAGTACTTCGCCAAGATCCAACCCATCCTCGGCGCGGGCAAGACGATCGATCCCGACATCATTGCTCCGACATCGTGGATGGCGGGACGTTTGATCAACCTTGGCTGGACGGAGAAGTTGCCGCTCGCCGACATTCCGAATGCCGCCAACTTGGAAGATGGCTTCAAGAATCCGACGTGGGACCCAACCGGTGAATACAGCCTCCCATGGCAGGCAGGAATGGCAGGCATCGCCTACAACAGCGATGCCGCAGGGCGCGAGATCAAGAGCGTGGCCGACCTATTCGATCCAGCGTTCAAGGGCAAGATCGGCATGCTGTCGGAAATGCGCGACACGATCGGTCTCATCTTGATGGGTGAGGGCATCGACCCGTCCGCCATCTCGACGTTCGAAGAAGCCGCGCCGGCTTTCGAGAAGTTGGAGAAGGCCAAGGCCGATGGTCAGATTCGTGCGTTCACCGGCAACGACTACACCGACGATCTTCTCGCCGGTAACTTCGCCGCGTGTATCGGCTGGTCGGGCGACCTCTTCCAGTTGGAGACCGAGAGCGAATCCGTCAAGTTCGTGATCCCTGAAGAGGGTGGAACGCGTTGGGCAGACGTGATGGTGGTGCCGAAGGGTGCAAAGAACGTTGCCAACGCGGCACAGTGGATGAACTTCGTCTACGACCCCGAGCAAGCTGCACAGCTCACGGCGTGGAACATGTACGTCTCGCCGGTGAAGGGTGTGCGCGAGATCATCGCCCAGAGCGATCCAGAACTCGCCGAAAACCCGCTCGTGTTCCCCGATGAAGCCACGAGCAGCCGTCTCCGCGCTTTCGCTCAGTTGAGTGACGAAGAGGAGGCCAAGTTCGACGAGGCCTTCTCCGCCATCACCGGCGCCTGATAGTTCAGGTCAGATAGCGAAGTGATCGAACGGCGCGATCGATGAGTCTGGTGGAAGCACCGGCTCAACGGTCGCGCCTTGGATCGTCTGCAGATCGCGTCGGTCTCGGCGCACTGCTGATTGCCACCGTCTGTTTGGTGGCGATCGGCGGCAAGTGGGTGTCGGGGCCACTGTCTTCGGTGGTCGTGCTGGTGTTGCTCGCAGTCATCGCGAGCGTCATCGTTCTCGCTTGGCGTGGCGGCACCGAAGCGCGAAGGCTTCTTGCTCCGTACGGGCTGCTCAAGCCCGGCATGTTGTGGCTCGGGTTGTTCTTCTTGGCCCCGCTGTGGTCGCTCTTGCGGATCTCGCTTTCCACGAAAGAGAGCCGCTTCGACATCAACTACAACTTCTCGTGGGCCTTCGAGAACTACCGCACGGCATTCACCGACTTCGGTGGCCAGTTTTCTCGCGCGTTCCTCTACGCGGCGATCGCGACCGTGCTCACGATCCTCATCGGTTATCCGCTCGCCTACGTGATCGCATTCCGCGGTGGCAAGTACAAGAACGTGCTGCTCGGTCTGGTGGTGGTGCCGTTCTTCACGAGCTATCTCATCCGCACCATTGCCTGGTCGACGATCCTCTCCGATGAAGGAGTAGTGGTGTCGCTCGTGCGGAGCATTGGGCTCGTGCCGGTGCTCGAGGCGCTGCAGATCATGGACAACGGGCGCTTGCTCAACACGCCTGCGGCAGTAATCGGCGGCCTCACGTACAACTTCTTGCCGTTCATGCTTCTACCCATCTATGTGAGTCTGGAGAAGATCGACATCGGTCTCGTGAACGCCGCCAATGACCTGTATTCCACGAACTCTGCGGCATTCCGCAAGGTGGTCTTCCCATTGTCGATGCCGGGTGTGTTCGCTGGCACGTTGCTCACGTTCATCCCGGCCGCGGGTGACTTCGTCAACGCCCAGTTCCTCGGTAGCCCGAACACCACGATGATCGGCAACTCGATCCAGGATCAGTTCTTGCGCCAGAACAACTATCCCGTCGCCTCGGCTATGGCGGCCGTACTGATGGTCAGCATCGCGGCACTCGTCATGCTGTACACCCGCATCTTCGGCACGGAGGACCTGGCGTGATCCGCTCGCGAACCAAGGTGGGGAAGCGACTGCTCAACGTGGTGGCCGGGTTTGGCTTGATCTATCTGTTCGTGCCGATCGTGTTCATCGTTGCTTTCAGTTTCAACAAGCCGCGCGGCAAGTTCAACCTCATTTGGCAGGAGTTCACCTGGGACAACTGGTTGAAGCCATTCTCCGACCCGGGGCTCACCGACGCGTTCATTCGCAGTCTCGAAATCGCGGCGATCTCGACGTTGATCGCCACGATCCTCGGTTCATTGATGGCGATCGCGCTTGCTCGCTATTCGTTCAAGGGACACAACGGTTTCAATTTCTTCCTCGTGCTGCCCCTGACGGCTCCCGAGATCGTGCTCGGTTCGTCGCTCGCCACGCTGTTCCTTGGGCAGAACTTCGTCAACTTCGGACTCGTCACGATCGTGATCGCCCACGTGATGTTCCAAGTGAGCTTCGTTGCGCTGACGGTGCGAGCCCGTATTCGTGGATTCGACTGGACCCTCGAGCAGGCGGCCCAAGATCTTGGTGCATCGCCCATGCGGACGTTCTGGAAGATCACCTTCCCGCTGATCCTCCCAGGCATCTTGGCGGCTTCGTTGCTCGCCTTCGCGCTGTCGATCGACGACTTCATCATCACGTTCTTCAATGCGGGTTCCACCCAGACATTCCCCATCTACATCTATGGAGCATCGCGAGTCGAGATCTCGCCGCAGATCAATGTGCTTGCCTCGATCGTGTTGTTCGCGAGTGTGGCGATTCTCGTGATCGGAAACTTCTCAGGCAAGCGCAAGGGGAACGGCCGCAAGCAACGCAAGCTCGCGCGCGCTTGAGCATGGCGCAGCAGAAGCGCACCCACTATGACGTGCTCGGGGTGACCACCACTGCGAGTGCCGAGGAAATCAAGGCCGCCTACCGGCGCAGGATCCGCGAGGCGCATCCCGACGCGGTTGGAGCAAGCGCATCGAGCGCCGAGGTGGCTGAAATCAACGAGGCGTGGAACGTGTTGTCACAATCTGGTCGGCGTGCGCTCTACGACCGGTCACTTGCGATGCCAACT
>JBDKEO010000041.1:0-4069 GCA_039795205.1 Actinomycetota bacterium | reverse complement strand
CGGACTGGTCGGCGATCGGACCTCTGCGCGACCCCGTTCTCATGGTGGCCCTTCGCGGTTGGTTCGATGCTTCCGGCGTGGCTACTGGCGCGCTCGAGTGGGCGATTCAAGATCGACCGATAACGGTCGTTGCGAGCATCGACCCCGATCCGTTCTTCGACTTCACTCAGGAACGCCCCGAGACCTTCCTCGACGAGGACGGTGAGCGTCAGATTCGCTGGCCGGAAAACGACTTCCTCGTGACCCGATTCCCCGAAGGCGACCGCGACCTGGTGGTGCTCGCTGGCGTCGAGCCTCACCTCAATTGGGGAACCTTCGCAGACTGCATCGTGGAGTGCGCCAAGCAACTGCGTTGCGACCTGGTGGTCACGGTCGGTGCCACCGCCGAAGGGGTGCCGCACACGCGAAACCCGAACGTGGTGGGCTCCTCCACCAACCACTCGCTTGCACGGCGGCTCGGGCTCTCCAAGCCGCAGTATGAGGGACCGACAGGCGTTGTCGGTGTAATCCAAGAACGTCTCGAACAACATGGACTGGTCGGAGTCTCGTTGCGTGTAGGCGTGCCGCACTACCTGCCCAATGCGCAGCATCCGAAGAGCTCGGCCGCGCTGTTGCGACACGTGGAACACGTACTCGGCGTTCCCACGAGCCACATGGAAATGGCTGACGAGATTCGCAGGTGGGAAGAGCTCCACGACGCCGCAGTAGACGGTGACGACCAAACGATGAGCTATGTGGCGATGCTCGAAGAAGACTTCGATCGTCGTGCCGAAGAGTCACTCCCCTCGGGTGACGACATCGCCCACGAACTCGAGGAGTTCCTTCGAGAGCAAGATGACGATGGGAAGTGAATTCTCGGGAAACTAGACACGCCTGGTGACGCGGCCGTCATAGTCTCGCCTCGTGAAGACGGTGCTGTTCGTTTGTGTACACAATGCGGGTAGGTCCCAGATGGCGGCCGGTTTCCTCCGTCACTCTTCTCACGGCACGGTGACCGTCCTTTCGGGGGGATCCGACCCCGGCAAGTCGATCAATGAGATCGCGGTTCAAGCGATGTCTGAAGTGGGAATCGACATTGCGAACTACTCTCCCCAGCCGTTCGACTCCTCGACCGTCAAAGCAGCAGATGTCGTCATCACCATGGGCTGCGGCGATACCTGTCCGATCTTTCCCGGCAAGAGATACGAGGACTGGGAGCTTGCCGATCCCGCCGGACAACGGATCGAAGTGGTGCGCGAGATCCGCGATGAGATTCGTCGCCGTGTCGAAGACCTTTACCGATCGCTGGTCGAGTCGTGAACCCACGTCTCCCGACGCGTCTCTCCGCCGAGTTCCTCGGTACTGGACTCCTCGTAATGGCCGTTGTTGGTTCAGGAGCGATGGCAGAAAGGTTGAGCAACGAAGCTGGTATCCAGTTACTCGCCAACTCACTCGCCACGGTTGGCGCACTCATTTCGTTGATCTGGATGTTCGCGCCGATCTCAGGTGCGCACTTCAATCCCCTGGTGACACTCTCTCAATGTGGTCTCAATGGATTGTCGTGGTCGAACTTGGTGCCCTACTTCTTCGCTCAGACCTCCGGTGGTATCGCGGGAGCAGCGATTGCCAACTTGATGTTCGAACTCGACGTGCTC
Source organism: Actinomycetota bacterium (assembly GCA_039795205.1). Taxonomy (GTDB): domain Bacteria; phylum Actinomycetota; class Acidimicrobiia; order Acidimicrobiales; family Ilumatobacteraceae; genus UBA3006. The sequence goes on along the minus strand of JBDKEO010000041.1, from coordinate 2,435 downwards.
GGGCCATCGACCAAGGTCCGAGAAGGCGAGGGCATTTGGCTCGGTGAGGTGATGGCCACGTTCTCGCTGCTGCTGATCATCCACATGATTGGGCGTCGGAACAGCAACCTCGTACCCGTCGCAGTCGGGATCTGGATCGGCGGCGCGTATTGGTTCACCTCTTCGACTTCGCTCGCCAATCCTGCGGTCACCATCGCTCGATCGTTCACCGACTCGTTCGCCGGCATCGCACCCCAGTCCGTAGCGGCGTTCATTGCTGCGCAAGCAGTAGGACTTGCGCTCTCGGTACCCGTAATCAGATTGTTGAATCGCGAGAACTGACCGTTCAGCCCATCTTTCCGGAGATGTATTGCTCGGTTCGCTCGTCGCTGGGGGTCGAGAAGATCTTCTTGGTCTCGTCGTACTCCACGAGAATTCCGGTCGGACGATTCGACTCTGCACCAATCTCCGTATTGAAGAAGGCGGTCCTGTCACTGACACGAGCAGCCTGCTGCATGTTGTGTGTGACGATGATGATCGGATACTGCGCCTTGATCTCATGCATGAGATCCTCGATACGCGCAGTGGCGATCGGGTCGAGCGCTGAGCACGGCTCGTCCATCAGAAGGACGTCCGGATCGACTGCGAGTGCGCGGGCGATGCACAGACGCTGTTGCTGGCCGCCCGAGAGCGAGAAGGCTGATTGCTTGAGACGATCTTTCACTTCTTCCCACAATGCTGCGCGACGTAGCGATCGCTCGACGATCTCATCCAACTCGGACTTTGCAGGATTGTCGTTCACCTTCGGTCCGAACGCGACGTTCTCATAAATCGACTTTGGAAAGGGGTTCGGCTTCTGGAACACCATGCCAATACGGCGGCGAACCTCTCCGGCATTCGCCTCCGGCCCATAGAGGTCGATACCGCGGTAAAAGACCTTGCCACCGACTTTGGCCGTTGGAATCAAGTCGTTCATTCGATTGAAGCAACGAATGATCGAAGACTTGCCACAACCCGAGGGACCAATGAGCGCGGTGATCTCACCACGATGGATACGAAGATTCACGTCGCGAACGGCGAGAAAGTCTCCGTAGTTCACCCGCAGATCGACCGACTCCATGACCACCTCTGCAGTCGGCTTGGATCCACCTGTATTCGCGTCATTCATCACTGCTCCACTCGGTTCGATAACTGTAACTTCCTCGTTCATCAACAGACTCACCATGACTTCCTCGTCTTGTCTCGAATAACGATTGCCAACAAGTTCAGCGACACGAGCATCAACAGCAGCACGATGATTGCCGCTGCTCCGACGGCGCGGAACTCTTCCTGAGCTTCCGTCGCGTACTTGAAGATGAGTAGGGGCAGGACCGTGTAATCCGAATCAAACCCAGTGGGATTGCTACTGACGTAAGCCAAGGCGCCGAGAAGAATCAGCGGCGCCGACTCACCGAGAGCCCGCGAAACACCGAGAATGCTGCCCGTGGCAATGCCCCCGGTTGCAGCAGGCAAGACTTGTTTGCTGATCGTTTGCCACTTGGTGGCGCCAAGGGCGTAGGAGCCCTCACGGAGGCTGCTCGGCACAGCTTTCAATGCCTCTCGTGCGGCCACAATCATCACCGGGAGCACCATCATCGTCAGCACCGCACTCGCAGAGCCGACGGTAAAACCCCAACCCAACGGACCACGGACGACGAAAGCGAGACCAAGTACGCCGTAAACGATGCTGGGCACACCGGCGAGCGTCTGGATGTTCACCGTGATCAATCGGTAGAAGCGACTCTCTGAGCGAGAAAACTCCTCCAGGAAGATCGCACTACCGATCGCCAGGAAGAGCGAGATGACGCCCGAGGTGATGACCACCCATAGAGAGCCGAACAGTGCCGACTGGATACCCGCGTCCTCGGGAAACGGCGAAGGGAAGTTACGCAACAGATCGAAGTTCAATCGGCCCTGGGTGTCTACCGCCGTGGTGGTGACCAGCACGAAGAGTGTCAACAACCCGATCAGGGTGGCCACCCACAACGTTCCCAGGAAGACGAAATCCTTCGTCTTGCGACGTGAGGACGTGCTGTCCTTGAGATCGACGACTGCGGAACTCATTCGTATACCTCACGAAAACGCGTGACGATCCTGCGAGACACGACGTTCAAGACGAACGTGATGATGAAGAGCAAACTACCGACCGCGAAAATGGTGCGATAACCGGTCGAGTCGGTCGGCTGATCACCGAGACCGGCGAACCCAATGAACGACGCCATGGTTTGCATCGGGTTGCCGGGGTTGAAGCTGAACACGGCATCGCTCCCCGCAGCCAAGAGAACGATCGTTGTCTCGCCAATGGCACGTGACATCGCGATCACTGCAGCAGCAATGATTCCCGAGAGTGCTGCCGGGAAGATCACGCCCGTGCACACCTCCCGTTTGGTTGCACCGAGTGCGTACGCACCCTCGAC
>JBDKEO010000037.1:0-4825 GCA_039795205.1 Actinomycetota bacterium | reverse complement strand
CTCGCGCGTATGTTGCCGCGCACGGACTTGATCATCGTCACCACTCCTGCCACGTCGGCCCAAAAAGTTGCCATTCGCGCAGCCGACATGGCGCGTCGCAGTTTCCTCCGAGTCGCGGGCGTGATCGAGAACATGAGTTCGTTCACCTGTGAACACGGCGAGTCGTACGCACTCTTCGGCAGCGGTGGAGGCGAGGCGCTCGCACATGAGATCGGTGTCGAGTTGCTCGGACGTATTCCGATCGAGAATGCGGTGGCCGCGGGTAGCGACAGTGGCAATCCCGTCGCTCTCACCGGCACGGGCGAAGCTGCTCGCGAGTTCGCCAAGATCGCCGCAGCGATCATCGACAGCACGGTGTCGAACGAATCACTCGCTGGTTGTTCTGCTCGCACGCCCGAAGCCGTCGCCGTGCAGGTGAAGGCTCGCGTCTAGTAATCGGCGTCACCCGGCAAGATCACACCAATCACCCGACCGTCTTTGTCGATGCGTAGGCGTGGCGTGATGCTCGGTGGAACTCCCACCCGCTTGGCTGCGTCGAGGGCCGAACTCACGGTGTCATGCTGCAGCAGGAATTCGAGGTTGCTGATGGTCGGTGGAATCATCGCCAACTTGCCTTCGCGATGGCGTGCCAGCGCTTCGCTCGGCGTCACCCACAGGCTGTCGATCGTCTCGCCGTCATCGTGCAACGGTTCCTGGAACGCCGGAGCAGGAGCAACGAAGAACCGCGTATCGAATCGCCTTGCTTCACCGACGGGTGTGATCCAGTGACTGACGTAATGGATCGAGTCGGTGGTCAACCGCAGTCCCTCTCTCAGGCAGAGGTCGACGAACCGTAACGAGCCGTCATTAACGCCCTGTCGAGCCGTGCCGAAACGGGTATGGGACTCCTTGTCGTCGAAGCGCAACGGCTCGCTCTCACTGGACCTGCGAGCAAGCAACACCCCCGCCTCTTCGAAACTCTCCCGAATTGCGGCAACCCAATACGCGAGCCCACCTCGCTCGAGTCCGAGTAGCGCGCTCGCTTCCTCGTCCGTCCGACCGTCGCACAACCCTTCGAGCACGTGCTCGTCATCCACGTCATCCACTCGGCCGCCAGGAAACACATACATCCCGCTCGCAAACGCCGCTTTCAGCGTGCGCTGCAGCATGAATACCTCGAGACCATCGAGCGGATGATCGCGAATCAGCATCACGGTGGCGGCCGGCCGCAACGGCACGGCGTCCACGTCACCGGTCATGTCACGCTCGCTTGGCTCTGCCCAACACCCATGCGCCGAGCACCGCCACGACACTGCCGACGAGCGCAAGCGGATGCACGCTCTCACCTCGCACCACTACTCCGAGCAGCAACGAAACGGCGGGCATGACGTATGTGCTCGCTGATGCCCGCGTTGGCCCCACCCGGCCCGCCATCGTGGCGGCCATCATGTGTGCAATCGCCGTGCCGAACACGCCGAGCACGACGAGTGCGAGGAACGGCACCCACTCGAAGTCGCTGTTCTGGATCGCAGCAATTCCCATCGGGGCCAAGATGACGATCGCCACCAACTCTGCGCGCCACAAGATCGGGAGTGTGCCGAACTTCTGCTGCAGCGGGCCGGCAATGTTGATCGCTACGCCGTACATCATCAATGCAGACACGATCAACATCACACCGAACGCGCTCGACGAACCCTCTCGCAATGTCGGTAGCGCAATCAACACGATCCCCGACATACCGATGAGGATTCCGATGACTTGTCCGCGGTGCGGCAGTCGCCGCGTGATGATCGCAGCCACGGTGGCGGCGAACAACGGTGTTCCACCGTTCAACATGCCCGTCACGCTGGACGACACGTGTTGTTCAGCGAATGGAAACGTCGTGAGTGGCGCCGCCAACCACACCACACCGAGCAATGCGATCGGCTTCCACGCGGTGCGATCGACGGGTTTGCGCGAGCCGGGAATGAGCGTCAGCGTGAGGCACCCGAAGAGCACACGCATCGGCGTGACGAGGCCGGGCGAGAACGACTCCATTGCTTCGGCGATCAGGAAGAACGACGAACCCCAGATCACACCGGGGACGAACAACAACACCCAATCGATCGGCTGCATCGGGGCCGCATCGGCTGCGAGGCGCCGTTCGATCGAACTGTTAATGGTCCCTTCCCTTGCGCATCTCGCGATAGTCGCGGGCGCCACCTTCGAGCGGCTCCACCTCGAGAGTGACTCCATCGATCGCCACCACCCTGCACTGCTCGCCTGCGTTCAGCGGCGTGGCCCTGTTGGTGCGTGCACGCCACTTCGCACCCTTCACCGTCACCGTGCCCTCCGGATCGACGGCACCGACTGCCTGACCCTCGAGTCCGACCATCCATTCCCTACCGATGGTGGGCGTGGCGAATCGAGTTCGCACCATGCTCGGCATGCCGACGATGAATGCGAGCGCAATCGACGCGACTCCCGATATCAACGTGATCCACGACAAACGGAGGTCGCTGCCGTCGATCGGTCGGTACATCGTGAACGAGGCAATGACGAACATGACCAGACCGACTCCCGTCCACAGTCGGGGCACTCCCACTTGCACATCGACGGCAAAAGCGAGCATGGCGAGCAGGATCAACGCAACGGCGATTAGTCGCGTCGGTAGCTCGGTCAAGCCGTATGAACCGAGCACGGTGAATGCGGCGCCCACTACACCAGCAATTCCCACACCAGCCGTGAACATCTCGAACAACAACAGTGCCAATCCAAAGGCGAAGAGCAGGTACGCCACGGGTGGACTTGCTGCAGTGTGCATCAGCTGCCCAAGCACGTCGAGCTTGAAGAATCGAGCCGTCGTTGCGTCACGCACCACTTGACCGTTCGCATCGGTGGACTCCACGACCGTGTCCAACTGACGATCACCGAAAGTGAGACCGTCCAGTGCCAACAACATGTTGCGCACGACGGGTACGCCCTCGTCCGAGCCTCCGTAGTTCAACACGCCGGATTCACGCGCTTCGTCGAAGCCCATCGTGGTGGTGCGCAACTTCGTCGCGGCGGCACCGAAGGTCAACTCCTCACCGTCGATCGACAACAACTTTCCGGTGAGACCGATCCGCGCGCCCGGCGCCATCGCCGAAACGTCGGCCACTGCCAACATCTGCGCTGACCATCCGAACGCACGCGCGTTCGACGGCCCCACCCACACGGCAACGGGTACTTCCGAGTCGCGAATCGCGATCAAGAGATCCTGCATTTCACGCTCTGCAACGACTGCACCGTGGGAGTTCACCTGCAGCACGACCGCCTGCGCAGAGTTCTCGGTGGCTCGCTCGAGCGAGTCGTGGATCGCATTCACGAGCACGTGGTCGAGCAGACCGCTCACCGCCACCACATCGACCGGAGCGAGGTCAGCCGCGGTCTCCGCTGCGCGCGCGTTTCCTGACAACACGAAACCAAACAGGGTGAACAGGATTCCCCAACGCCACACTCTCTTGGACACGTTCACACTGTTCACGACAGGTAGCAACCGTACCTTCGGCAACTCGTCAATGACGACGTTGGAGTATCCTGCACACGTGCACATTCTCGTTGGAACCGACGCACAGTGGGTATTGGATGAAGTCATCGCTGCCCTCGGGTCCCCGGAGAATTCCTTCGTGGTCTGCTCGAACGGTCGCGATGTCCCGCAAGCCATCGAGCGACGTGTTCCCGATCTTGCCGTGCTCGACCTGCAGTTCGGGTCGATGGGGGCGATGGCGGTGACGATGGATCTCCGTCTCGATCACAGCGACAAGCGCATCCCACACGTTCCCGTGTTGATGCTGCTTGATCGTCATGCCGACGTGCATCTCGCACGGCGCAGTGGCGCCGAGGGCTGGGTCGTCAAACCTCTCGATGCACTCCGTCTGCAACAGGCCGCCAAAGCGTTGCTCGCTGGCGAAACGTGGCACGACGAGCTCGGTTCAGCCGCGCCACTTGCCCGTTAGGCTCGTTTCCGCAAATACCGGGGATTAGCGCAGCTTGGTAGCGCGCCACGTTCGGGACGTGGAGGCCGGGAGTTCAAATCTCCCATCCCCGACCATTCAGCGTTTGCGCTTCTTGTCCTCTGATTCGCGCACCAGATCGTCTTCGATCACTTCGTGTCGTGTACCCCAGCTGCCGACGATCGATTGGATCATCGCTGAAGCGGGAAGGCCGAGAATCGCCCCCACCGGCCCGAGCACGGCCGCCCCGAGGATCGCCGACGCGAATGCGATCGCCGGATGCACGTTCAGCGTTCGTGCCGTCACGCGTGGAGCGACCAGATAGTTCTCGATCTGTTGGTAGATCACGATGAACGCCACCACGAGCAGCGCCCTGAGCGGCGACTCGAGGAACGTGAGGAGTATCGGCAGCACGCCCGCGAGATAGGTGCCGAGCACCGGAATGAACTGGGACACGATGCCCACCCATACCGCCATGGCAATGGGCGCAGGAATGCCGATGGCCTGGAAGGCGATCCAGTGGATGAACGACGAGATCACCGCGAGTAGAGCGCGCGAATAGAGATAGCCACCCGTCTTGTCGATCGCGAGGTTCCACGTGTCGAGCACGGTGCGTTGACGATCGGGTTCCAGACGACTGCAGATCACCCGACGCAAACGTGGGCCATCGGCCACCAAATAGAACGTGAACAGCAGAATCGACAACACTTGCAGGAGACCGTTCAGCACGTTGAGCGACAAGGTGAACACTCGCGACTGTTGCCGGTCGATGAACTCCTGCACTGGTCCCTGCGGATCGTTGATCGCATCGTTCACTTCGGCGGGATCGATGTTCGCCCCGAAGGTGTCGTTGATGAAGTCCACGGTTTCAT
>JBDKEO010000020.1:0-5425 GCA_039795205.1 Actinomycetota bacterium | reverse complement strand
TGGCGCCGACAACTTCCCGAGCCGGTACTTGTTGAATGACGCCAGCGTGAAGCTCGGCATCCCAGTGGTGCACGGTTCGATCTTCCGCTTCGAGGGCATGGTCACGGTGTTCGATCCGAAGAACGGACCGACCTATCGAGACATGGTTCCGCTACCGCCTCCGGCCGAGCTCGCGCCGTCGTGTGCCGAAGCCGGAGTGCTTGGAGTGTTGCCGGGCATCATCGGTTCGATCCAGGCCCTCGAGACGCTCAAATTGATCCTCGGCCTCGGCGATTCGTTGATCGGTCGGATCCTCTCCGTCGACACCACCGAGATGTCCTTCCGCGTGTTCAAGTTGCGGGTCGATCCGCAGAATGAAGTGACCTACGCGAACCGTGATCGCATCCAAGTGCGCGATCTCGACGGTCTGTGCGCTCCGTGGCTCGGCCACTGAGCCAACCCGACCAGATAGCCCAACTCTCCTAGAATTCGGTCGTGGTGTCACGATCGCTGGCCATCGTTGGCGCCGGATTCTCAGGTGCCGTGGTGGCGCGCCAACTGGCCGAAGCCGGCCACCGCGCGGTGGTGTTCGACTCCCGTCCCCACGTTGCAGGAAATTGCCACACCGTTCGTCATGCGGATGGTCCGATGGTGCACGTCTACGGGCCGCACATCTTTCACACCCAGCACGAGCGAGTGTGGGAGTACATCAACCGCTTCGGTGAGATGGTGCCGTACAACCATCGGGTGAAGGCCACTTCTCACGGTCGCGTGTATTCGTTGCCGGTCAATCTGCTCACGATCAACCAGTTCTTCGGCACGACTTTGTCGCCCGATGAGGCGAAGCAGTTGATCGATGACAAGAGCGACAAGTCGATCGGCGAACCCGTGACGTTCGAGGATCAGGCACTCAAGTTCGTCGGTCGGGAGCTCTACGAGGCGTTCTTTGCCGGATACACGAAGAAGCAGTGGGGTCTCGATCCAAAGGAACTGCCGGCGAGCATTCTCGCCCGGTTGCCGGTGCGCTTCACCTACGACGACTCGTACTTCAACCACCCGTGGCAAGCGATTCCGCGACATGGATACACGCCGATCATCGAGGCGATCCTCGATCACCCGTCGATCGAGGTGCGGCTGTCGACGACGTTCGATCGACAATTGGCCGAAGGCTTCGACCATGTCGTGTGGACGGGACCGATCGACGCATGGTTCGGACACTCACACGGTCGCCTCGGATATCGCACGCTCGACTTCGTGGAGGAGCGTCATGACGGTGACTTCCAGGGTTGTCCGGTGATGAATTACTGCGACGAGGACGTGCCGTACACGCGGATCACCGAGCACAAGCACTTCGCGCCGTGGGAGGACCATGCGCGAACGGTGACCTACCGTGAATACTCGCGACTCGCCGGCGAAGATGACGTTCCGTACTATCCGATTCGGCTGGTGCAAGAGAAAGAGCAGTTGCTCCAGTACGTGCAGTTGGCGGAGTCCGAGCGGGGCGTCACCTTCATGGGTCGCCTCGGCACCTACCGTTATCTGGACATGGACGTGACGATCCACGAGGCGTTGGACACCGCTGATCGAATGGTGGCCGCACTGGCTGACGGTGGTGAAATGCCGACGTTCTCGGTGGATCCGCTGGGACGATGACCGATCATCTCCTGCAGCGTCTGACGCTGCCTACACCGGAGTTCGCTGAGCCACTCCTGTACCTCCGCAAGTCGGGAGACGTGCGCCTGGTGAACGGGGGGCTGGTGCTCGGCGATGGAGGCTCGGCTTCCTTCGACACCTCCTTCGGTGTGTTCCATGCCGGTCGTTGGCGCCGACTCACCACCGTCGATTCGCTCGCAGTGAGGGTTCGTGCATCGGGCATTGGGCGGGCCGAGGTGGTGGCGGTGAACGGTGCCACCGAGTCGGTGGTGGCGAGCGCAGACTTGCCCCGCGGCGAAGGGTGTCCCGAATACGTATCGATGACACTGCCGGCGCTTGCGGCATCTCGCCACGGCGTGTATTTCGTGCGGGTTGTTGCTGCCGGTGGAGAAGTGTGCATGACGGGTGGGGAGTGGGTGACGAGTGACGCGCCGGCACGCGAGGTGCGGCTCTCGTTGTCGATCACCACGTTCAACCGTCAGCAGTACGTCAAGAAGACGGTCGGCAACGTGCTCCACCTGATCCAAAGCATCGACTCATTGCGTGACTCAGTGCGAATCCTGGTGGTGGACAACGCGCGCAACGTGCAGTTCGATGCACCGGCGAATGCTCCGTTGCAGGTGGTCGAAAACGGCAACCTTGGTGGCGCGGGTGGTTTTGCTCGCGGCCTGATCGAGTTGCGCAAACAGGGTTGGGCCACCCACGTGTTGTTCATGGACGACGACATCGACCTCGAGCCTGAGGCACTGGTGCGCACGATGGCGTTGTTCCGCTACGCACGCGACCCGAAGTTGTGCGTGCACGGTGCGATGCTCTCCGAAGAACGCCCGTGGCTGCAGTTCGAAGCGGGAAGCGAGTACAGCTTCCGCTCGATTTATCCGCTCCAGGCACTCGGCCGCGAAGACGACCTCCGCGAGCGACGATTCGCCGTCGCTGATCAACCCGAGATCCCTTTCGACTACACCGCATGGTGGTTCACCGCGTTCCCCATCGACATCACGCAGGACAACCCGTTGCCCGTGTTCGTGCGCGGCGACGACGTGGCTTTCGGGTTGATGCACACGGGGAAGCACAGCGTCACGCTGAACGGAGTGATCGTGTGGCACGCCGACTTCGGGCTGAAGAACAACCCGTCGTCGCTGTACTACGAGGCTCGCAACCTCGCATTGATCGACACGCTCGTGTTCGATCAACATCGATGGTGGAATCTGGCCTACCGCTTCGGGTCGTTCGGCTTCCGCAACCTCTTTTCGATGCGTTACGCATCCACCGAATACATGCTGAAGGGCCTCTACGCCTTCCTGGCCGGTCCGGGCGAGTGGGCGAAGATCGACCACTCGGCACTCCACGACGAGCTACGCACCTGTGCGGAGGAGAAGCCGGGTCCGCTGTCGCCCGAGTTGGCCGCCGTTGCACCGCGACGCCCGCGACACAAGGTGCTGCGCGCCTTCGGGTTCCTCTTCGCCCTGTTGCTGATGGGCGGCGCGTTCGTACCTCGTGGACTGCGTCGCAAGGGTCCCGGCGTCGCGCCGATCGACGCACGCGCGGTGGGAGTGGCGACTCTTCGAAACGAGATCCTCTATCGGCACGATCGCATCGACGACGGTTATGTGGTGACGCGTGACGACGCGCGTTTCTTCAGGTTGCTCGGCGAGGTGTTGGTGGCAGTGAAGGACATCGCCATCAACTATCGACGACTGAAGCGCGAATACCGCGCCGCCTACGAATCAATGGTCTCGACAGAAGCGTGGGAACGACGCTTCAGCGATTCGCTGAAGCGTTGAGCAGGAGCTGCCAAGTGGCAGCGTTCAAGTTGCCGTTTGCTCTCACGCCAGCCATCTTCTGGAACCTGCGTACGAGATTCGCGGTGGAAGGACCGTAGATACCGTCGGCTCGTACCTTCACGTTGAGCACGCGGGCAAGCGCCGTTTGAGCGGTGGCCACCGATGGGTGTCGCGTGCCACGTTTGATCACGATCGAAGCCGGATCGATACCGAGCACCGCGAGCAGTTGCTCGTCGGCCACACCGTCAGCGGGGAGTCCGGCCTTCGCTTCGGCGGCCGTCACCGCAGCGACGGTCGTCTTGCCCATCACGCCGTCTGCGCTCAACCGTTTGCGCTTCGGCGTCTGGAGGTACGCGTTCAACGCATTCTGTAGTCGCTTCACGTTGTCGCCCCGGTTGCCGAGACTCATCGGCGCACCGAGCGGCACAATGGTGCCGCTACCGATGGTGATCAGTCCCTGGCTGCGCAGGGCATCCAGTTGGTTGCGGATCCACAGTGTGAACTCTGCTCGTCCGGTGGAGGTGAGGTGCACGCCGTCGCGGAACCAGCGATACTGCGAGGGGGCGCTACTGGCTGCGTTCCAGTCGAGGACCGAGACGTTGGGGTAGCGGGCTGCAGCCGCGGCGAGCACCTGGTTGGACAAGGTGTAGTTCGAAGTCGTTCGACGTGTGGAGAGATTGACGAACACGATTCGCTGTACACCACGCGAGTTGAGTGCGTTCACCACTTGATCCACGTCTCCGGAGAAGGTCGCAGGATCATCGTTGTACCCGAGTTGCACCACCACCACGTTCGGGAATTGATCAGGAGCAAGCGAATTGATGATCGAGATGCCATCCGGCTGCACCCCCGCTGCCTGGATGCAGCCTGCGCCGACGAGACAGCGATTGGAGCGGGCCTGGAAGTTGGTGCGCGGGTAGGCAGGTACGACCACGCTGGCGAATTCGGCGGTGATGCTCTCGCCCACGGAGTCCCCGAGGAAGAGGATCGAGCCAACCGGTGCCGCATCGAATGCCGCTCCTCCGATGGGATTCACGCCGAACCAGGGTGCTGGGAGATCGAATGTCGACCTGAAGGTCCAGCCAGATACGTTCACCGTGCTCGCCGTACCGACGATGCTGACTCCCGTGGTGTAGCCACCAAAGTCGCCACCTTGACCGTCGTGACTGGTGCGTACTGCAACGAGTGAGCCGATCTGCGGCCACTTCGATTGAATCGCTTGGGCAGAGATGATTCGTGTCCACACGAACAGCGAGTTCAGCGAATCGGTGACGGCATCTCCGGGATCTGCTTGCACCGGGAATTCACCGCCGGCGGTGCGCCCACCGTTCGTGGCGGAGAACTCCGTTCGCACGGGATTGCCGTTGCGCAGGATCGCCACACCTGCGGTCTCCGCGATCGCCTGATCGGTGAGCGGATGTTCGAGGACCGTCGGCGCGGTGTTCAGCGCCTCACGCACCATGGTTCCTCCATACACCTGACACGACTCGGTGTCACACGTGCGTGCAAGGCCGGCGTAGCGATTCTCCGTCGCCGCATATGAGCGCGCAGCGACTGCTTGAGCGCGCAGAGCGTTCATTCCTGCGCCACCTGCCGCAGATCCCCATTCGGCTGGAGACTCGCGCGGCACCACGCCACGGAGGTAGCTCTCCAAGGGGAGCACGTTGATCGTGCGATTCTGACCTCGCGCGTTGTTCACTGCGCGGATCTCGCCGCGGTAGTAACGAATCTTGTTGCGACCGTTCGCGCGTGGTTCACACAGACCGACGGCAAGGTTGCCCGCTGATGCCGGGTCGCGAGAAGTGGTGGTGGCGAACGAAGCCACCGTCGGTACGTCAGCGATCACGGAAAAACCCTCGGCTGCTGGGTCATCCGTGCCGGGGCACTTGCGCTCCATCGAGCCCCACACGCGATACACACGGTCACCCACCTCGCGGGCAACGAGCGAAGTCCATGCGCGACCGGGTACGGGATCCTGAACGAAAATCGCATTGGAAGCATCGGCCACC
>JBDKEO010000009.1:0-8800 GCA_039795205.1 Actinomycetota bacterium | reverse complement strand
GGCACGCTCGTCTCGGGCATCACCTATCGACCACCGATCGTGCTCGCCAAGATGGCGGTCACGCTCGACCACATCACGCGCGGTCGCGCCATTCTCGGCGTGGGCGCCGCGTGGCACGAAGTGGAACACAAGATGTATGGCATCGAGTACCCGGCCGTGGGTGAGCGCATGACCAGGCTGGACGAATCGCTGCAGATGTTCCGTCGACTGTTCACCGAGCAAGAAGTGACGTTCAAAGGCAAGCATTACGAGCTGAACTCCGCAGTCTTCGACCCGAAACCTGTGCGTAAGGAAGGCATTCCGTTGTTGGTGGGCGGCAGCGGCGACCGCTTGAAGAACATCGTTGCGCGCAATGCCGACATGTTCAATTCGTTCGCTGCTCCGTGGGAGTGGGAGGCGGTCAACCAGGATCTGGACACCCGACTAGCTCGTAACGGCCGAAAGCCAGGCGATCTCATGCGCACCGCCTTCATTTTCTCGGACCTTTCTGGCGACGAAGCCAAGGAACGGAACCTGCTCGAGACGTTCCAGAAGAATCGGGGTGGCACCGAGGAAGAAGTTCGGCGTCGTATCGTGATTGGCAACCCTGACAACATGATCAGCGTGTTGAAGGGTTACGAGGAGGCGGGCATCGAGATGGCGATCATCAACCTTCGACCTCCGTTCAGTGCCGACGAAGTGGCCCGGTTCGCCAAGGAAGTTCTTGTCGCCTTCAACTGATTCGCATCAAGCAGTGGATCTGCTGATACGCGGTGGTTATGTCGCCACCGTAGATCCACAGGATCGATCCTTCTTCGGTGACGTGGCGATCAAAGATGGCGTCATCGTCGCGGTGGGATCGAGCCTCCAGGTCGAGGCGAAGTCGACGATCGATGCCCAAGGGTGTGCGGTCATGCCCGGCTTCGTCAACTGTCACATGCACGAGACACTCGATCGGGGCGTGTTCGAGGATCTACCTTTCACGACCTGGTTGAACGATTTTGCCCTCCCCAAGGACACCGCTCATCTTCCTGAGCACATCCGTGCATCCGCGCTCCTCAACCAGGCAGAGATGATTCTGAACGGTACGACGACGTTCATCGACATCTTTCGTTTTCCCGACGAAGCGGCTGCAATCGCAGAGAAGTCCGGATTGCGGGCCATCTTCAGTCCACAGTTGATCGACGATCCCGTTGGTCCTGGTGAGTCATTCGAGTCGTCCCTGTCGTTCATCGAGCGCTGGAAGGACCGCGTGCCCGGGCGCATCCGTACCTGGTTCGGACCGCACGCCATGTATTCCTGCACTGAGTCGACACTGCGCAAAGTGGGCACGGTGGCGCGTGAGATGGGCGTTGGTATCCACATTCACCTCGCCGAGACTCCGTTCGAGACGCAATGGGTGGCCGAGCGCTCGGGTGGAAAGACTCCTGCCCAACATCTTGACGACTTGATTGGGCTCGACTCTGACGTGCTCGCGGCGCACTGCATCGAGATGACTCATGGCGACATGGATCTTCTTGCGCGTGCGGGTGTCGGGGCCGCGCATTGTCCGACGTCCAATGCCAAGCTCGGCAACGGCATCGCGAAAGTGGTCGAGATGCAGTCGCGGGGAGTGAAGGTGGGGCTCGGTACCGACTCGAACATGACCAACAACAACCTCGACATGTTCGAAGAGATGCGGATGGCGAGTCTCGTGCAGAAACAGTTGCTGCGTGATCCTGCGGTCATGTCGAGCGCGCAATCGCTGCGACTGGCCACGCAGGGTTCGGCCGATGCGCTGGGTTTGGGCAGCGAGGTGGGCAGCCTCCAAGTCGGCAAGCGTGCAGACGTGATCGTGGTCGACCTGTCGCCCCCGCACACCCGACCGATCGTCGAATTCGGAAGAACCAACATCGTCGAGCAGTTGGTGTGGTCTGCGAATGGCGCGGACGTTCGCGACACGATCGTCGACGGCATTGTGCTGATGCGAAATCGACGAATCCAGACGCTCAAGATCGATGATCTCGCCGATCAGGTGGACGGTCCGCTCGTCGATCTACTGAAGCGAGCCGGAGTTCTCGAGAAGCGTTTCGTCGACTAGTCGTCGAGCGCGATGTCGCTCGGTCGCACCGGCACTCGCGCAATGCTTCTTCCGCTAGCCCGGCGGATTGCATTGGCGATTGCAGCGGTACTGGAGACAGCCGACGGTTCTCCGACCCCCTTGATCCCGAGCGGATTTCGTGGATCTGGTTGTTCGACGATGTCGATCTCGACCGTTGGCATGTCGGCAACGGTGGGGACGAGATAGTCGGTGAGGGAGTTGTTGGTCGCCAGCCCATCAGGTGTGTCGAGGTGTTCGTTGATCGCAAAGCCGACGCCTTGGGCAATACCTCCCAGAATCTGACCGCGAACCTCGGTTGCGTTGATGATTCGCCCCACGTCTTGCGCAGTGGCAATTGAAGCCACACGCACGAGACCAAGTTGAGGATCTACTTCCACATTTGCTCGATGGGCGACGAACATCCACGAGACATGGATGTCGCCGGTGCCGTTCGTCGGATCGCCGCGATGCGTGGCGGGAGCACGGTATTCGAACTCTGCCGACACGGCCGCTCCGTCATCTGACTTCATGGTCTTCAGTCGTTGCGCGGCACCGAGAACGGCTGATCCTGACATCCAACTCTGTCGGCTCGCCGATGACGACCCCGAGTACTGCATCCACGTGCTGGGTACGGCAAAGCACACGTCGCATTCGGGAAACTCGTTGCGGACGATGCGATCGAGCACGCCCTGGATTCCCTGTCCGCATTCGGATGCCGATGATTCGACGATGATCGTGTCGCCTTCCCGCGTCAGTTTGGCCCAGGAGGTTTCTGGCACACCCTCGCCATAGAGGTGATTCTTCACCCCCAGTGCGAATCCTTCCGCGCGCACGATCTCGGCACCCATGAGCGTGTGACCCGTACCGCCCGGAGTATCGAGATCGATTGCGGTTGAAGTCGACTTGATGGGTAGCGCCATGCAGCGGTCGATCAGGTCGCGGAGGTCGGTCTGGTCGGTGAATCGTTGACCGGAGGTAGGGAACTCGTCGCCTTCGACAAGGACGTTACGACGGCGTAGCTCGACTGGATCGATTGCCAACTTCTCGGCAAGTAGGTCCATCGTGGACTCGATGCCAAAGCAGGCCTGCACGGCACCGAATCCACGCATTGCGCCGCACACAGGATTGTTGGTGCGTACGGCCCTTCCATGCACGCGTACCCGAGGGATGCGATACGGGCCGGCAGCAAAGTAACACGCACTGCCGAGTACTGGGCCCGAGGTACTGGCATACGGCCCGCCATCGAGATCGATCGACACATCGAGCGATACCAATGTGCCGTCGTGCTTGGCGCCGAGTCGATACCGCATGAACGCGGGATGTCGTTTCGGATGAGCGAGAAACGATTCGGAGCGGCGATAGGTCGTCTTGACCGGTCTGCCCAGTGCAAGGGCAGCGATGGCGAGATGTGCCTGCAACGTGATGTCTTCTCGTCCGCCGAACGCACCGCCAATCCCGGAGTTGATGAGGTGCACCTTCTCGGGGGGTAAGTCGAGCACGTTACAGAGCTGACCTTGGTCGGTGTGCAGATCCTGGGTGGCAAGAATCAACGTGACTCCACCATCAGCGATCGGGTACGCCACGGCACTTTCGGGAGCGAGGAAGAGTTGATCTTGCCGACCCGTCTCCCACGTTCCCGTGACGACCACGTCGGCCTCGGCGGGTTTCCCACGCTCGATCACCAGTTCGCGAATCAACCTGCCCTGTGGGTGGACCGGTTCGTTGGCCAGTGCATCGTCGATCGTGGTCACAGGTGTGAGGGGTTGCCATGTCACCTCGATCGCTTCGAGGGCTTCCCATGCACGCTCCTGTGAATCGGCGACGACGAACGCAACGGGTTCGCCCTCGTGCCGGGCGACGTCTTGGACGAACACAGGTTGATCGTGGATGATGTGCCCGAGTACGCGTCCCCGTTGGATGTCTTCGTGAGTGAAAACCCGGTGAACGCCACTCATGGCCAAGGCCCGTGTCACGTCGATCGACAGGAGTCGAGCATGAGCGTGCGGGCTTCGCTTCGTGGCACCAAACAACATGCCAGGTATGCGCACGTCGTTGCTGTACTCGAACTCTCCCGAGATCTTTGGTGGCACGTCGGGACGGATGCCCTGGGCAAACGATCTCGTTGTGGCGACCGTGGTCACGGACTGGTTCCTCGTCGACGTTGGCTTACTTCGAGAACGGCTTCGATGATTCCGTGGTAACCGGTGCATCTGCAGATGTTTCCTGCCAAACGTTCGCGCACCGTGTCGTAAGTCAGGTGACCCTCATCTGCGAGAGCTGCTTCCGCGGCAACGACGAAACCTGGAGTACAGAACCCACACTGGACGGCGCCATGACGGGCGAAGGCGTCGGCAAGGTCCGGCTGGAGCAGGGTCGCCACGGTCACCACGCTGGCGTTCGCACAAATTGCAGCGGGCACGAGGCATGAGTTCTGTGGAACGCCGTCGACCATCACCATGCACGAACCGCATTCACCTTGTTCGCATGCTCCTTGGGCCCGAGTGTGGCCCGCGTCGCGCATCGCACGAAGCAGGCTCGTATTCGGCGAGGCCTCCAGTTCGACGGGCTTTCCGTCAAGCGTGAGACGAATGGCGCTCATTGCAGCTCCTGCCACAACTTGCGGTGGACTCGTTCGGCAAGAACCCCCAATGCATGTCGCCGATATTCGGCAGATGCGCGATGATCAGAAATCGGTGAGGCTGAGGAGACGACTGCGTCGGCAAACTCCTGCGCAGCGTTCTCACGCAGGAGAGCATCTTCGGCAGCGCGGATGAGGAGTGGCGTGGGCGCTACCGACCCAGCGGCGACGCGAGCCACGCCGCTTTCCAGATCGAGGCGAGCACAGATGGAACAGATGCTGATGACCATGGCGTTGCGCGTGCCGACTTTGGCGAAATGCTGGCTACCCGTGTGGTTGAGGAGCGTGACCGATGTGATGATCTCATCTGGTTGACGAAGGGTCTTTTTCGGTCCAACTAGAAACTGCACGAGGGGGATGGTTCGCGAGCCTTGATGGCTCAACAGTTGCACTTCGGCGTCGTAGACGAGAAGGGGGAGCAGAGAGTCGCCGGCTGGCGAGGCGGTGGCCACGTTTCCGCCGATGGTTGCCACGTTGCGAATCTGTCTGCTACCTACAGTGCTAGCGGCCTGGGCGAGAGCCGGGGCCACGGAAGCCAGTTCGCGTTCGATCGTGGCGAACGTGACACCAGCGCCGATTTGCAATCCACGGCTCGTTCGTTCGATTTGCTTGAGCGAATCGACCTGGCGGAGGTTCACCCAACTCTCGACGCTGTCCAGTCCTTCGTTGATCGGCACCATGACGTCGGATCCCCCGTTGACGATCCGGGCACCACGGGTGAGCGCTGCAAGTGCGGCTTCTAGAGTGGAGGGCGAGGACTGGTTGTCCATAGAGAGACAGTGTGGCAGATGTTCTCGAGGGTTTAGTAAGTGCACTTACGATCGATGCAAAAGTGGGGAAATTGGGGATGATGGCGAAAGTGACCAGGAGGGCGTCGCAACGCGATTCTCTCACGAGGTTTCCGGAATCATCCGCGTGGGATCGAACGGGGTTCTTGTTGTGGCATGCCATGTTGGAGTGGCGCCGCAGAGTAACCGAAAGGCTCGACGAAGTGGGTCTGACGTACGTTCAGTTCAGCCTTCTGGCCAGTGTTTCGTATCTCAATCATCACGGACCGGCGCCTTCGCAAGCCGAGTTGGCCGAGCACACGGGAATGGATGTGATGATGACGTCTCAGGTGGTGCGAACCCTAGAACGCGATCGTCTGGTGAAGCGAATCACCGACAAGAACGACGCGCGAGTCAAGCGCGTCGTCCCCACTGCCAAGGGTCAAAACGTCGTTTCAGCCGCCATTGAAATCGTCAACGAGGTCAATGACGATGTCTTTGGGGTGATCGAAGACCTCGACCAATTCAAAGACTCTTTACGCCTCGTCGCTGACCGAGACATTGACGGACGACGGACTCAGACCAAATGAGTCGGGTGAAGATGGTCATTGACACCGATGGTGGTGTCGACGATGCGGTGGCAATTCTCTGGGCGGCGACGCACAAGAACATCGACCTACTTGCGATCACCGTGGTGCACGGCAACGTGGACTCTCGAATTGCGGCCGAGAACGTGTGTCGAGTGCTCGAACTAGCGGGGCGTGACGACGTGCCCGTGTATCTGGGAGAGTCGAATCCTTTGCCCGGAGCGCCTGAACTGCGGCCCGCCGACTTCGTGCATGGCGTGGACGGTCTCGGCAACACAAATCGGCCGCGCGCCAAGCAGGAGCCACGAGAGGGCGACGGAGTGCAAGCGCTGATCGACGTGGTCAAGGTCAATGCGGGTGAAGTTTCCCTCGTCACCATCGGTCCGCTCACCAACGTGGCACTCGCCATTCAACGAGATGCATCCTTTGCCGAGTCGGTCAAGGAGCTCGTCGTGATGGGCGGGGCAGTGACCGTTCCCGGGAATGCGCTCCCTGCCGCGGAAGCAAACATTGCCCATGATCCCGAGGCGGCTCGTGTCGTCGCTGCTGCACCGTGGAGCATTCCTCCGCTGCTGGTGGGCCTCGACATCACCCATCGGGCCACGTTCACCGAGTCGATGCTTCGCGAGATCGAGTCGGCAACCAATGAGTTTGCGCAGTTCCTTGCTGCGCCGCTTCGCTTCTATCAATTCGCTGGCGGGACGTTCTGTGAAGTGGACGGCGACTTCCCGTGTCATGACCTGCTGGCAACGATGGCTGCGGTCATGCCTGTCGTCGGCAGTGAGCGGCTACCCCTCGGTGTGCAGACTGCCGACGGCCCGGCATTGGGGGCGACGGTGGCCGATTTGCGTCAGCCGTATTTCGCTCGTCGAGGTGGCGGTTCGATTCAGGGCAGTGATCTGCCGTTCTACGACTGGCGAATCGGGCTCGACGTGGATGTGGAGACGTTTCGCTCGGAAATTCGACGCTTGTTCGCGATCTAACCGTTTTTTAGGTTGTTGGGCGAAAGCCGCTGACACCTTCCCGCAATTCAATCCACGGTCCGCCGATCAACTCGATGCAATAGGGCGTGGCGGGCAGCACGGCATTCAGACAATCAGCAATCGCCGAGGGCTTGCCAGGCAAGTTGATGATCAGGCTCGATCCTCGGATGCCGGCCGTCTGTCGCGAGAGGATGGCGGTGGGGACTACGCGCAAACTCACTTCGCGCATCAACTCGCCGTAGCCCGGCATCATTTTCTGGCACACGTCGACCGTGGCCTCGGGTGTGACGTCGCGAGGTGCGGGGCCCGTGCCACCAGTGGTGACGATCAGACAGCACTGCTCGACGTCGGCAAGTTCGATCAGCGTGCTGGCAATGGTTTCTCGAACGTCCGGAATCACTCGCGTGACTGGAGTCCAACCGTTGGCGATGTGTTGCCGGAGAAACTCGATGATTGCGGGCCCACCTTTGTCCTCGTACTCGCCGCGTGATGCGCGATCAGAAACGGTGACGACTCCGATCTTGACGGGGTTGTCGGCTACCACTGCAAGAGCTTCCTGTCGTACTTCTTGCCTTTGAACTTGAGTTTGAAGCGCAGCGATTTCACCATTTGACCAACGCCATAGCGGAAGCCCACTCGAGAGAACGCCGAAGTCGAAATCGCCGAGAGACGTTCGGTCGTCTCGCGCAAGTTGTTGAGGAGATTCTGCTGGAGGGGATCCAGTACGAAGGGCGGAATCGACGAGGGGTAGTCCTTCTTGGCGAACCCGTACCACTCGAAGTCTCGCTGGTACACCTCGGTAACCAGTCGCGCTGTTTCGGCGTCGTACACCTGAGGTGGCTTGATGCCGATGCCGCTGTTGAGCCGAGCGAGTCGCACGTTCGTGCCGCCGCGAACATTGAGTACGTCGGCGAGTTGTTGCAGTTCGCCGGGGACGTCAACCCTCACGAGGTGGTGATAGTCCACCTGATCGGAATACAGGCTGTTGTACTGCGGTCTGAAGTGGTCGTCTTGGATGAAGGTCTCGAGATCGGCATGGAGTTCCTGGGCGAATCGCTTGAACGACGCAGTGATGTCCACCCGTCCGTCGACCAGTTCGTCCGGGCATCGATCGAAGATTTCGCGAGGCGTGCCCGGAGCGCGCAGGAGGACTCTGTTCTCCCAAGACGAGTAGGCACGTGACAGAGGGTCACGAAGCGTGCCGACTCGCAGCCACTCGTTCGAGTTGAGGATCTCCCACTGCCGTTTTGGCTTCAGATCGAAGAAGCGCGTGAGGCCGTGGACGAGGTAACTGTGGATCGTCTGTTCTTGGGAGATGTTCGGGGTGATCACGATCCGCTTTGCTTCCTCGTTGTACGAACCCTCGATCTGTGACACGAGCAACTTGAGCGTGCTGCACGCCGCTTTCGTCGTCGGCACGTACAGCACCTTGATCCGGGGTGCCACGAGGGCGTAGCCGAGAAGCTCGGGAAGATTTGGCTGCTGCGGAGAGATAGTCACGAGGTGGCCACCTTGCGCACGACGGCAAGCAACGCACTCACGCACTCGTCCACCGACTCGCCGTTGCGGCCGAGCGTGAGTTCGGGTGAATTAGGGGCTTCATATGGCGCATCCACGCCGGACAGTCCCGTCATCTCGCCGTCCCGTACTTTGCGGTACAGGCCCTTCGGATCGCGACTCGCGCATTCGTCGATGGAGGTCGCCATGTGTACCTCGATGAACGGTAGAGATGCTCGCTCGTGGAGTTCCCGCACCGCAGCACGGGA
>JBDKEO010000146.1:0-2629 GCA_039795205.1 Actinomycetota bacterium | reverse complement strand
AAACCGAACGCGAATCGCTGCGCACCGTGGCAGAGACCTTCGAGTTGGCCTTCACCTCGAGCCCGGCGTAGCCAGCTAGCGCAACGATGTTGCTCTTCTGTCCGACGATCGGGTTGAACGGGCTGGCGAAGGTGAGCTCAAACATAAACTCGTGTGCTGCGTTGATCGCACCACTCGCCGGGTAGACCGCGATGCCGTACTTGCCAGTGCCGTCGATCGCACTCACCGGCACCTGCGCAGTGAAATTGCCCGCGTCATCCATCGTGATCACGTTGGGGTTGGTGCCCGTGGGGTCGACGAACGGACGTGAGGTCGCAGGGAGTGCCCACATCTGGGAGGACAACACCGTGCGACGGCTGGATGCAGGGGCACCAACGGACGGCTTCCATACGTCATCGAAACGTCCGAACACGACATACACACCGGTCGCCCTGCCTGCGAGTGGCGGCCTGTTACCCACTGCGAGGTTGGTGAAACCCTTGCCCTCGATCGTGATCAGCGTCGTACCGACGTTGCTCACACGCGAGGAACCCTTCATCGTGGCTGATGGGCCATCGTTCTTGGCTGCTTGAGCTTGGGGAGCAATGGCGAAGGTGGTCGCTGCAATTGCAGCGGCGCCAATCCACCGAGCGAATCTTGATGCCTTGATCATTGCGGTTCTCCTTTATGGGGGTGTTGCTTACTTGAAATCTTTCGATCAGGCGCAATCGACAATGTCGATGAGTCACCCGATACGTGAACTGGATACTGATACACCTCGCTCAACAACGCTGAACTGAGCACCGAAGAAGGGGAACCATTCGCGCGCACCCGCCCACGTTCGAGCAGCACCACGCGATCGGCATAGGCAGCCGCCGCTTCCACGTCGTGCAATACGACGATCACGAGCGCACCTGCCTCTGAGCGCTCCTTCAGCAATTGCAGCACCAGCTCTTGGTGACGAATGTCGAGAGCAGACGTGGGCTCGTCGAGGATCAGGATCTCAGTGTCTTGCGCAAGTACTCGTGCAAGTGCCACTCGCGCACGTTCACCACCAGAAAGTGCGGTGATCTTGCGGGGCTCGAGATAATCCACCTCCACACGCATCATCGCGTCGTTCACTCTCGATTGATCTTCATTCTGTTTGTCGGTGTCAGCCCATGGGTATCGACCCATTTCCACCACTTCGCGCACACCAAAGGGGAAGGTGACTTCGTTGGATTGGGTCATCACCGCACGACGCCGTGCCAACACCTTGGTGTCGACGTCACTGACTGGTGAACCATCGAGCAATACCGAACCGGAAGTGGGTTCGATGTCGCCTGCAAG
Source organism: Actinomycetota bacterium (assembly GCA_039795205.1). Lineage (GTDB taxonomy): Bacteria > Actinomycetota > Acidimicrobiia > Acidimicrobiales > Ilumatobacteraceae > UBA3006. The sequence goes on along the minus strand of JBDKEO010000146.1, from coordinate 1,321 downwards.
CAGGGCGAGCATGCTCGACTTGCCTGCCCCATTCGGTCCAACGATGGCAACGAATTCGCCGCCGCGGAACTCCACATCCACGCCAGAGCACACGGTGAGGTCACCCCGCTGCAGAGTCGCCCCGCGCATCTCGATGGCCACTCTCATGCCCACGCTCCGTGCACCTTGCGCAACTTACGGATCTGCCAAATGAACACCGGTGCGCCGACGAGTGCGGTGACGACGCCAAGCGGAAGCTCCGCTGGATCCACGATGGTTCGCGCCACCGTGTCGGCAACGGTGACGACCACTGCACCAAGCAAGATCGACAACGGCAACAGCGCACGATGAGCAGGGCCGACCAAAGCACGAACGATGTGCGGCACGATCAAGCCGACGAAGAGCACCACTCCGGAAACCGCGACTGCCGAGGCGGCCAAGAGTGCCACGACGAGCAAAACCCGAACGCGGGCGCGCTCGACATTTACACCCAAGTGTCGGGCTTGATGATCGCCGAGCGAGAGCAAGTCGAGCGTGCGTGAAAGCGACCATGCGCCAAGGGCACCAACCAGTGCGACAGGAGCAACCACACCCAACTTGCCCCACGTGGCCTGCGCCAACGAGCCGAGCGTCCACGATGCGAGCGAGCGCAGCGACGCGTCATCGGCCACGTACGCGAGGAAGCCGATCGCGGCTGACGCAAGCGCGTTGAGTGCGATTCCCATGAGGATGAGTGTGAGCACTTCGGTGCGGCCGTTACTGCGCGATGTGAAATAAACGATCACGACCGCAAAGAGGCCGCCGAGGAATGCGGCGAGCGGCAACGTCCACACCCCAAGCGGAGAAAAGCCCGTCACGATTTGCAGTGCAGCGCCGAGCATCGCCCCTGACGACACACCGACGATGCCGGGCTCGGCAAGCGGGTTGCCGAACGCACCCTGCATCACTCCACCCGCGCAGCCGAGTGCTGCACCCACCACGACACCGAGCAGGATGCGCGGCAAGCGGATCACCCACACGACATCCTCCGTGATGGGATCGAGCACCACGTCGCCACCAAGGCCAATTCGCGACAAGAGCGATTGGGTCAAGTCACCGAGCGAAACGGGATACGCACCGACCGCCGACGACACGAAGATCGTCGAAACCAGGAGTGCAAGCAAAACGGCACCCACGACGATCGGGTTCAGATACACGGCGAGCGCTCGACGATCCGTCATGCGTTCACCTCCATCAGCCTGAGCATCTCCTCGTGGAGAGATGCGATCAATCCCGGAGTGCGTGGGCCGAAGCTGAAGAGCAAACCATCTTCGATGGTGATGATGCGACGGTTTTGCCCAGC
>JBDKEO010000063.1:0-2924 GCA_039795205.1 Actinomycetota bacterium | reverse complement strand
CAACCGATTTGTTCAACTTCCTCACCGGTTACTCCCGTGAACCCGAGTATCGGACGTTGATCGTTGCTCCACATCAGTTGCGCCCACGGATGATCGAACTGATTGATCACGAAGCGTCCTTCGGTACTGAAGGACGGATCGTGATGAAGCTCAACTCCATCTCCGACCCCGACGTGATCGAGGCGTTGTATCGAGCGAGCGAGGCCGGTGTCCAGATCGACCTCGTCATCCGCGGCATCTGTTGTTTGAGACCCGGAGTGGAAGGCATGTCGTCGAACATCCGAGTGCGCTCGATCCTCGGAAGGTATCTCGAGCACTCTCGCCTCTATCGATTCGAGCATGGTCAAGAGTCGGGGGACCCGCTCTACATCATGGGTTCGGCCGACATGATGGGTCGCAACCTGGATGGGCGTGTCGAGGTACTCGTTCCGCTGACACATCCGAAGCATCGGGCGTGGCTGGACAAGGTGCTCGGCTTTCTCTTGGCCGAGGACGTCACACGCTTCGAACTCCATGCCGACAATCTGTGGACGCGGGAAGGCGATTTCGCGACGTATGGCGATGCCCAAGAGCGGCTGCACCGGTGGGTGTATTCCACCCAGGTCCGCTGAGTGGGTGCCCGTTCACTGTCTCGTTACCTGTCGTTAGCGCTCCGCTCACTAGGAGCAAGTACCGTAATTTGCGTGACTGTTGGCCGAGAGGGGTGTTGAGAGTGGAAGAACTGCGACGAACGTTCCATCAAGAACTGGACGCGTTGCGCACCGACGTGGTTCGCATGGGCGCCCAAGTAATCGAAGCCATCCCGCGTGCCACCCAAGTGCTCTTGGCCGGCGATCTCGAGGGGGCGGATCTGATGGTTCAAGCCGACGACGAGATCGACGCTCGTGCAGTCGACGTGGAAGACCGTTGTTTCCAGATGCTCGCGCTGCAAGCTCCTGTAGCGGGAGATTTGCGGCAGTTGGTCGCAATCATCAAGATCACCGGCGAGCTGGAGCGATCGGCCGATCTAACGGTGAACATCTGCAAGGCTGCGCGCCGAATCTACGGCCACGACATCGATCCTGTTCTGCGCGGGCTGATCAGCAAGATGAGCGATCAGGCCCAGCAGTTGTACGTGGCAGCGATGGAGGCATTCGAAACCAACGATGCGGCGAAAGCTGCCGCCATCGACGACATGGACTCGTACCTGGACGGTCTCCAGAGGCAGTTCGTTCAGGAAATCTTCGAGAGCCATTCCCGCGAGAAGATCGATCTGCAAGTGGCAGTGCAACTCGCGGTCGTTGCGCGCTTCTACGAGCGCATCGGAGACCACGCGGTGAACGTCGGCGACCGCACTCGCTTCTTGCTCACCGGTTGGGTGCCAGAACTCAAGGGCGCCGCTCGGTACAAGGCCAAGCAGGGCTCTGACGACAACGCCTGATCCAACGGTCCTGTGAACACCGTCGCATGGATAGTGATTCTCGTTGTGGTGGGTTCGCTCTCATTCGTCGCAGGACGAGTATTCGCCAAGAGATCACCACGTGAAGTGATGCAGCCCGCCAGCCCCGAAATTGACCCTGGCAACGCGCTTGCACGACTTCAGGTCTTGATCGATCACTTGCCCATGGGCGTGACGCTCTTTGGTCAAGACGGGGAAGTGATGTTGAGGAATTCCCTGGCTCAGTCCGTGTCCGGAGTACGACACATCGATGCCTTGGTCGATGACGCAGTGGAGCGCCTGGCAACTGCAACGGCAGTAGGTGACTCCAATGAGACGACGTTGACCGTCACGGGTCCACCCTCACGGAATTACGCATTGTCGTCGTCTCGCCTGGAGTCGGGTGAAGCAATGGTCTTCGTCGAAGACGTCACGACTCGGGAGCGCTTGGAGTCGATGCGCCGAGACTTCGTGGCGAACTTGAGTCATGAGTTGAAGACCCCACTCGGCGGTATGGCCGCATTGAGTGACTCGATGATCGGGGAGACCGATGATGCGGTGATTGCACGACTTGCGGAGCGAGTGGCCAGTGAGGCGCAACGAATGTCGATGGTGATCGATGACTTGCTGGATCTGTCCCGAATCGAATCACGAGCAGACGTCCAATTCGAAGAAGTGGATGTCGCCGCGATCGTCAATGAGGCCGTCTCACTGCAACGTTTGAATGCTGATGCTGCCGAGATTCGGTTGGAAGTCGATGCGCCACGACTCGACCCGATTCGTGTGGATCGAACCCAGATGTTGTCTGCAATCTCCAACTTGATCGAGAATGCGATCAAGTACAGCGAACGTGGTGACTCGGTGAAGATCCGATTGAGCAACGGAAACGCGGTCAAGATCGAGGTAGCCGACGAAGGGATCGGTATCGCGCAAGCCGATCTCGAGCGGATTTTCGAACGCTTCTATCGAGTCGATCGGGCACGTAGTCGCGCGACGGGCGGGACGGGACTTGGTTTGGCGATCGCCAAGCACGCAGTCGAGAACAATGGGGGATCGATCATGGTGAGATCAACGGAGGGTCAGGGTTCCACCTTCACCATCACCCTTCCGCGCGGAGGTGCACGATGAGCAGATTGTCGCCGCGCGTGATGTTGGTGGAGGACGAGGAGGCGTTCATCGAGGCGCTCCAGGTCGGTCTTGCTCGAGAAGGATTCGAATTGGTCGTTGCGCGTGATGGCGCCGAAGCGCTGGCAAATTTCGACGAGTGGAGCCCCGACATCATGTTGCTCGACGTGATGTTGCCGAAAGTGTCGGGAACCGACGTCTGTCGAGAGGTCCGCAAGAGGAGCCAGGTCCCGATCATCATCGTGTCGGCGAAGGGATCGGAAGTCGACGCGGTGGTCGGACTCGAGGTCGGCGCAGACGACTACATCGTGAAGCCATATCGCCTCCGTGAATTGGTGGCTCGAATGCGTGCCGTCATGCGCCGCAGTTCGCTCACCCAAAC
>JBDKEO010000014.1:0-3122 GCA_039795205.1 Actinomycetota bacterium | reverse complement strand
AAACCGGTCCTGCCACCGTCGTGCTCTCGGGTACGTCGGCTGGTCTTGAGTCGTCGGTGTACGCAATCGTGTGCATCGCCGTTGCACTCGGCGCCACGTTGTGGATGGGCGGCGGCAACATTCAGTTCTCGCTCTACCTCGTCGCACTGTGCGGCATGGGAATGCTCGCAACGACGGGCGTCATCGTGTCGGAAGACACCTTCGGCCCGGTTGCCGACAACGCTGCCGGCATCGCCGAAATGGCGGGCGAGTTCGAGGGTGAGCCGCGCAAGATCATGGTCGGCCTCGACGCAGTGGGCAACACCACGAAGGCCGTGACCAAGGGCTTCGCCATCGGTTCGGCAGTCATCGCCGCCGTGGCGCTCTTCGCCTCGTACATCGAGACCATCGCTGGCGAGCTGAAGCTTGGCCTTGAAGGTGACGCCATCTTCAGTGCAGCCGAAACGCAGATCAACGTCGCCGATGTGAAGACCTTCATCGGTCTGTTGATCGGTGGTTCGGTGGCGATGATGTTCTCTGCACTCGCCATTCGTGCGGTGGGTCGCACTGCTGGTGTGGTGGTGCAGGAAGTGCGCAACCAGTTCCGTGACGGCGGCATCATGGCTGGCACGAAGAAGCCGGACTACGGCCCGGTCATCGACATCTGCACCGCGGCTTCGCTGCGCGAGCTCACCACTCCTGCGCTGCTCGCCGTGCTCACGCCGGTGATCATCGGCTTCGGTATCGGTTATGCGCCGCTCGGTGCCTTCTTGGCCGCGATCATCCTCACCGGACAGTTGATGGCCAACTACCTGAGCAATGCGGGTGGTGCATGGGACAACGCGAAGAAGTACATCGAAGACGGTCACCACGGTGGCAAGGGTTCGGATGCTCACAAGGCCGCCGTCATCGGCGACACCGTGGGTGACCCGTTCAAGGACACCGCTGGCCCAGCGCTCAACCCGCTGATCAAGGTGATGAACCTCGTATCGCTCCTGATCCTCCCGGCAATCATCAACCTGCGGGACAACGACGTTGCCCGTCTCTCGATTGCAGGTATCTCGCTCGTGGTGTTGGTGGTAGCCATCGGCTACTCGCGCCGCAAAACCGAGAGCCTGGCAGTAGCCGCCTAGTTCGCTGATGCACCGGCGCTGACGTGTCGAACATTCGATACCTCAGCGCCGAGTGGATCGCGGCGATGTCCGACGCGGTGCGTTCGAACACGTCGCTGCAAGCCCTTGCTGGCGATCATGTCATTGGCTTCACGCAGGTGGTGACGGACACCCCACACGGAGATGTCACCTACCACCTACAAGTAAGCAACGGCTCCCTGTCGTTTGGTTCGGGCGAAGCTTCGCCCGAACACGTGCGGTTCACGGAGTCTTGGGAGACCGCCGTGGCAGTGGCTACCGGAATGGTCAATGCTCAGGAAGCATTCATCAAGGGAGCCGTGAAGTTCTCGGGCAATCATCAGCTGCTGATCGACGCAGCTGAACTCTTTGCCGAACTGAATGGTGTGTTCGAACAGGTGCGCGCACGCACCGACTATCGCTGACGCGAACCGCTGATCAGGAGTAGTACGGGTTGGCACCCGTGGAGTGATCGGTGAGGTCGCGGACCTTGACGATCGTCGGCACCTGAGCCGAGATCATCGTCTGCACACCCTCCAACATCGTCTGACGGCTCATGGAGCAACCATGACAACCGCCACCCATCGTGAAGTATGCGGTGCCCTCTTTGTCATGGCCTGCGAACGTGACGAACCCCCCGTGTGCGGCCAAAGCCGGGTTCACTTCGGTCGAGACGACCGCCTCGATCTGAGCGGAGATTTCATCGTCCGCCACGAGTCCTTCCACCACTGGCGGCTTCGGCTTGTTCGGATTGCGGATCAACAGGCCTTGTCGCTCGTTGTGGTCGATCACTGCACCCTGGAAAGCCTCCAGGTCCTTGGCCGGAACGATGATCTTCAAGCCATCGATCGTGCGTACCTCGTCACTGAAGGCCGCCTTCGTGAAGAAGTCGAAGGACAGGTCGTAACGGAAGTCCTCCCCCGGCTGCGAGATGATCTCGAGACGTAGTCCGAGTTGGTTGCCTTCCACCTCGGCGTCGCGCAACTCGAGCAGCTTGACGTGTGCCTCCGGCGTGATCGTGATGATCGTGTCGGTGGAAACCGGCGTGGTCGAAGCAAAGGGACTCGTTGTCACGCGGTCAGGATACCCGTGCAGTACTGCACGAAGCCCAGTTGAGCGTCACCTCGCACGAACCTTCGCGATACCATGTCGCCATACGCACGGGGAGTCCGCTGGTTCGGTGGGCTGAGAGGGTGGTCGCCACCACCGACCCGCACACCTGATCTGGGTAATGCCAGCGGAGGGAGCGAGAAATGCCCGAACTTCATGCACTCGTAGTGGCTGGTGGCCCTTCACCTCACCAATCCCTAAGTGGTGCACTACCTCGACACCACCTCGTAGTCGCTGCCGACTCGGGGCTCGACAACGCTCGCATCCTCGGTTTGCGCGTCACACACGTGATTGGAGACATGGATTCTGTCGACCCCTCCTCGCTCGCTGAGGCAGAACGTGATGGCGCCGTCGTGCAACGAGTTCCCCATGACAAGGACCAGGTGGACACAGAGTTGGCGATTCTGTTTGCCCGCACCCTGGGGGCCACTGCGATCACGTTGATTACCGCTGGCGGTGGGCGTCTCGATCACCAACTCGGCGTGCTCTCGGCATTGACACATCCGATCCTGCATGGCTGCGAGGTGCACACCATGTGGGACTCGGCCCGTGTGCGTGTTCTGAACGGACCAGAGTTGGCAACGATCTCGGGTGAGCCGAACTCGCTCGTCGGACTCGTGGCGATGAACGGCGTGGCACGCGGCATCACCACCACGGGATTGCGATGGTCCTTGCAGGACGAGGATCTCGAGAGTCATTCCACCCGTGGTGTGAGCAACGAGCTGGTTGGAGATGGCGCCACGATCGAAGTGCGATCAGGGCATCTTTTCGTCATCCAACCTCATGCTCACCTATCTGGAAAGGAAAGTTCGTGAAGCGACTACTCGTCATTACATCACTCGTCGGAGCGTTGATGCTTTCGGCGGGCTGCGGCACGGGCACCGAGAGCGTGACCCTCACGAT
>JBDKEO010000038.1:0-3821 GCA_039795205.1 Actinomycetota bacterium | reverse complement strand
CCGTTGTTCCTGTTGCACCCATCGCCCCGACGACGCCTGTTCCACCGTCGCCGCCGTTACCGACTCGACCGGCATCGCCACCATCTCCGCCGGCGTAACCATCACCTCCATCACCGAGAAGACCGCCTCCGTTACCACCGTTACATGGCGCAGTAGTGCATGCACCTGAGAAGGATGTGTAGGTGTAACCCACGCCGAAGATTGCACCGGCGTTTGGACTCGCGGCCGTGCCATTCTCTACCAGTGAGAGTCCCGCGCAATCAGGCAGCTGGGTTTGGGCGCGCTGTTCAAAGATTGTCACCACTTGGAGCTTGGTGTTTGTTTGCGAGACCAACTGATAGTCGGTGATGCTCGGAAGCCAGGCGGTGATGGCCGCCGAACATGCTGCCAAGCTTCGGCTGACGGGTGCCGGTTGTGGATCGGTCGTAGTTGTAGTCGTCGATGTTGTTTCGACGACCGTCGTGGTTGGTACTTCGGTGATGCAATCAGCCGGCGTGTTGACACTGACGATGCCGATGAGAGCAAGAGGGAAGACCGCGAAAACGGAGGTTCGCTGGGTCGATGAGCGGATCGTCGAAATGATGAGGACTCCAATTAGAAGTATGAAAAGTGCGGGCACAAGTAGTGCTAGGTCGCTACCAGTACCAGGGAGCTCACAGACGACACTGCTATTCACGGGGCCTCTCTCGCTTGACCTGTCAAATGTAATCAGAGTTTGTTGGCTAGTCCAAAAATAGATTCAGATGTGAATTACCGTTGCTCTGACATGTTTCGGAGTGATGCACAGCACCGGCAGTCATGTCACCAAAATGGGCAATCAATTGGCATGTGTCAGCAGAGTCCAAAGGTCCGTGGTGATTCTGGAGTGCCCGTTCTGTCTGGGCTGTAGTTCTACCGCGGGTGATACCTTTCGCAGATGACTACGGAAGTGCGACCAATAATCGGATTGATCGGTCTTGGAAACTTGGGCAATCCGATGGCAATCAGTGCAATGTCGGCGGGATACGACTTAGTCATACACAGTCTCGACAAGAGGGAGGCCGAGAATCTCATCGCCCGCGGTGCAACGTGGGCAGACAGTGTCGCCGAAGTGGGAGCCAAGAGTGATGTCGTCATCACCGTGCTACCCGGGCCGCGCCAAGTTCGCGAGATCATGATCGGTGCCAACGGTGCGCTGCACCAGATGAAGCCGGGAAGCACGTTCATCGACATGAGCACGTCTTCCGTCGACGTTGCCCACGAGATCATGGCTTTGGCAGAGCCTCGCAAAATCGCGGTGATGGAGGCTCCCGTTTCATTTCTCGCGAAAGCTCCGATCGGTGCATCTCGATCTTCGGCTTCCCTGCAGATTTTCGTCGGTGGGTCAAGGGCGTCATTCGACCAGCATTTTCCGCTGTTCCGAGCTCTCGGCGGACTTCCCGATCAGATCTATTACGCGGGTCTCAACGGGGCCGGATACGGAATCAAGGTGCTGCTCAACCTCTTGTGGTTCATCCACGCAGCAGGCACTTCGGAAGTGCTGGCTATTGCATCCAAGATGGGGCTCGATCTACGAATGGTGCAGCAGGCACTGTGTGCTTCACCGACACAGTCAAATTTCCTTCAACATGACATCAATGGCGTATTTGAGTCCGGCGATTACGACCAAGGCTTCACGATCGATCTCGTATGCAAAGACATCCAGCTCGGAATCGACCTTGGAGCAAAGTCAGGCATTGAGGTGCCGGTGTCTCATTTGGTGGCCGAACTCCATCAACGTGCACTCGAGACATATGGCCCGAAGTCAGGCGAAATGTCAGTGGTCAAGCTGTACGAAGAGCAAGCAGGGTCGCCCTTTCGAGCCTGAGTTGGCATAGCGGATGTTCAAGCTCCATGGGTGATGTCTGAGCCAAGGGGGTTCAGGGCGTCATTCGGAGACACTCGGCAAAGTGAACCAAATGCAGTTCAGATTCCTGGCTGAGCGACCTTCATGCCTGCAGAATCTGCGGCGTCGGCCAACTTGTTGTCGTAGGTGACAAACGTGTCGATCTCGGGAAGAAGTTCGAGAGCCGTAGCCAGATGAATTGCATCAAGGGTGCGTAACTGCGCTGGTTGAACTCTCGCTGCTGCAGAGAGGATTTCCCGAGAAACCTCCATTTGAGCAACGACGGACAAGACACGGGGGGCTGCGTCAACAGCTGACTTTGAAACACGCAGTGCAGCGCGTCGAAGTTCTGTCTCAGAAATTGCTGAGGTAACCATCAGGCCGGCACTCTTCAGGAATACCCGAAGATCATGCGACTCGGGTTCGCGAATGACGAGTTTTGCGAGCGCGGATGAGTCCAGATAGCAGCGCATTGATCAGTCTTGGTTGCGGTCGTCGATGATTTCCTGTGCGAGGCTCGCACCTTTCGGGCCACTTTCTGGAGACGGAAGATCTACAAGACGCGCCGTGGCTGGGATCAGTTGTCCGGATTCAATGAGATCATCGATACGAGATTTTTGGAGTGGAATCAGCTGTGCCACGGGTCGACCGCGGTCAGTGACTATTAAGCACTTGCCGCGCGCCACCTTCGAGATCACCTCGGATGCGTTCTGCTTGAGTTCGCGAATGCCGATTGAGTCCATGTACTACAATGTAGCACATGAGTATCGCACCGTGCTTCGAGTTCAGTGCGGATAGCGCTTGAGCGCTGCTGCGATCTCTGCTTCCGCAGCAGCCGCGTCCGCCCACTCGCCAACGCTTGACTGCTTGCCCGGTTCGATCAACTTGTAGATCTCGAAGAAGTTGGCAATTTCCTTCAGCAAGAAATCAGGAGCGTCGTTCAGGTCCTTGTAGTGCGCGTACCGCGCGTCGCGCGAGGGCACGCACAGCACCTTCGCATCTGGGCCCTTTTCGTCGGACATCCAGAACACGCCGATCGGTCGTGCCCACAGGTGGCAACCGGGGAACGTTGCTTGGGGAAGCAGGATCAGCGCATCGAGCGGGTCGCCATCCTCGCCGAGGGTATGGGGAAAGAAGCCGTAATCGAGCGGGTATTGCGTGGCGGTGAACAGCGTCCGATCAAGCCAGATCTCGCCGGTGTCGTGGTTCATCTCGTACTTGTTGCGTGATCCCTGAGGAATCTCCACGATCATCTCGATTTCCATGCATCCTGTCTATCTCCCGACAGACTGGTGAGCCATGTCAAACATCGTCGTCAGTGAGTTGGAGTACGGACCTCCCGGTGGCGACCAGCTCTTCTTCGACGTGAGTTTTCGGGTGACGGCGGGGGAGCACGCTGCGATCGTCGGGGCGAACGGTGTGGGGAAGAGCACGATCCTGCGGATTCTCTCTGGAGAAATCGATGCCGATGCAGGCGAGTTCGCCATCGGCGGAACGATGCTCTACATGAACCAAGACGTGGGCATGTCGCGCCCCAACGACACGATTCGTGAGATGTTGATCGAAGTGGCGCCGAGGGCACTGCGTGATGCGGGGCGCGCGCTTGTCGCTGCCGAAAAGGCGATGGCAGCGGGTGAGGACGACGGCATCGGGTACGCCAATGCACTGTCCAACTGGGGTGACTTGGGCGGATACGAACTTGAGTCGCAATGGCAAGCGTCGGCTCAACGCAGCGTGAAGACCCAAGTTGATGATGTGTCCACCCGACTGGTCTCGGAGCTTTCGGGTGGTGAGCGCAAGCGACTCGTCCTTGACTTGCTGTTGACATCGGGAGCGGACGTGTTGTTGCTGGATGAGCCCGACAACTATCTCGACATTCCCACACGTGAGTGGCTGGAAGAAGAACTCAGGAAGTGCAAGTCGACGATCCTGATGGTGAGCCACGACCGCACTTTGC
>JBDKEO010000055.1:0-5166 GCA_039795205.1 Actinomycetota bacterium | reverse complement strand
CTCCGTCGACGAAGTCTCGGCCAATGAAGCCCCGTTGCGCGACGTGCGCCAACTCGACCCGACCGAGATGCGCGACCGCTTCGCGCTCGACCAAGGCCTTTCTTCGTTCTATGCCATTCGTGACCTCGATGTCGACCGTTACTCGATCGATGGCCGCAAACAGCAGGTGATGGTGGCGGCCCGCGAGTTGAACACGGCAGGAATTCCGAACCGCACGTGGGTGTCTCGACACCTCATCTACACGCATGGCTGCGGGTTGGTAGTGGCGCCGGCGAGCAGAGTGACCACCGATGGCCGACCGCTGTACGTGGATCTCGGCGAGGAGCGCCCGCAGTTGTACGTGGGTGATCAGATTGCGGACTACGCGGTCTTGCGAACCAGCCAAGCCGAGCAAGCATGCCCCGACACCACGGAGACTTCCTATGACGGCGACGGTGGCGTACGCCTCACCGGTCCGGTGCGCCGAGCCGCCTTTGCTCTCAACTTCGGTGAGTTCAATCTGTTCGGCTCGGGTTTGATCAACTCCGAATCGCGCATCATGTGGGTGCGCAACGTGCGTGAACGCGCAGAGAAGATTGCTCCATTCCTCCGTTACGACGCCGATCCTTACCCCGCGGTCGTGGACGGCAAGATCGTGTGGATTCTCGACGCGTTCACCACCACCGACCGCTACCCGTATGCGCAGAACGCCAACGTGTCGCAGTTGACCGCGGGCTCTGGTCTCAACACCACGTTCAATTACGTACGCAACAGCGTGAAGGTGGTGATGGATGCGTACACGGGTACACCCATCTTCTATGTGATGGACGACAAGGACCCGATCATCGCCACCTGGAGCAAGGTGTTCCCGGGAATGTTCACGCCGGTGTCCGAAGCCTCACCTGAGTTGGTCGAACACTTCCGCTACCCGGAAGATCTCTTCCGCGTGCAGACCAACATGTATGGCCGCTACCAGTTCGACAACGCCTCGCTGTTTTTCAATCGTGACGCAGCATGGAGCGTGGCTCAGGCATCACCCATCGAACCCGAGGGCTCGACCGGCGTGATCGGCGGTGCGGGCACGCTTGCTGGCACCGACGTGATCGACGTGCAGGACGCCAACGTGCTGCGCTTCGAGCCGTACTTCACGATGTTCCACGAACCCAACTCGAAGGCAGAAGCCGGCGAGTTCTCCATGTTGCGACCGTTCGTGCCGTTCTCCAGTGATGACGCCCGCAAGGAATTGCAGGCGTTCATGGTCGTCTCGAGTGAACCCGAGACCTACGGCAGACTGCGTGTTTTCCGCATGTCGGCTCCGCTGATCGAGGGCCCGGCCACCGTTGCAGCCGAGTTCGGTAGCGATCCGGTGGTGGCACAGCAGGTGACCTTGCTCGACCAGCGCGGCTCGCGCGTCGTGTATGGCGACATCCAATTGATTCCGATCGGTGACGGGTTGTTGTACGTGCGCCCGCTGTACGTGCGGCCAGACGATGCCAACGCTCGCCAGGTGTTTGTCCGCAAGTTCCTCGTCTATTACGACAATCGTGTGGTGATCGCCGACTCCTTGGGTCAAGCGGTGCGCACGATGTTCCCCGGATTCACTGGTGACATCGGTGACCGCATCAACGACGGTGAGACCGAACTTCCGGAAGAGACCACCGATACCGGGACGACGACCGACACGGGAACGACCGAGGGCGCAACGTCAACCACGCTTGCGCCGATCGACACCACGCAACTGAACGCCGCAGAGTTGTTGGCTCGTGCGGAGCAATTGTTCGCCGAGGCGGATGCCGCACTTGCGCAAACACCGCCAAACTTCGCCGCGTATCAGGCGAAGACGCAAGAGGCGCGTGACTTGATCGCCCGGGCGATCGCGCTCGTCGAATAGGGAAGAGGTTTCCCCGGTACTGCCATACTGAACGTATGGCGCTGCGCACGCTGGCTCACCGAGGCATCGCACACGTCAAGGCGTCGTTCAGGTTTCTTGCGGCGGCCTTCGTGGTGGTCATCTCCATGGGTTCGTTCGGCCTCTTGCGAGGCCCTGCACATGCCGCCGACTTCACGCTCTACGACCAGTTTGGGGATGGTGCCTGGAGATCGGCAGCTGGCTCGACTGCGCTTGCGCAGTCCTTCAGCTCTCATGCGACGGGTCGCTACCTGAAGTCGGTGAAGGTTTGGATCCGCAATGCCAATGAGTCCAATACATCTTCATCACCCTCGACGTTTTCGATCAGCGTGTGGTCATCAACTGGAGGAAATCCCTCCATCAAGTTGGCTGATTTGAGGACCAACCAGTCGATTGGAGCATGGTCGGAGACGAACAACGACACTTACTCGGCAACGACCGACATCGATCTAGGAACGACCGTGACGGAGTATTTCATCGTCTTGTCAGGTACGGGAACGGTTGGTTGGAAATGCAACTCAGCGGCCCCACTTCCCGCGGGCTCGTACTCGATTCGTCAGTCCACCAACAATGGTTCGACATGGTCCGCGATCTCCACGGGGGCATGCTCGGGCAAGTACTTCAGCATGCAGGTGACGGGAACCGACGTGTCCTTGAGTCCACCGACAACGGTGTCAACGACGACCACGACTACCACTACCACCACGACGGTTCCACCACCCCCCGTAGTGGTACCCGCCCCCACGACCACTGCTGAGACAACGACGACGAGCTCATCGACCTCATCCTCGGTTCCCCCGACCACGGTTGCTTCGACCAGCACGTTCGCACCACGAAAAGATGCGTCAACCCCGTCCGAGTCGTCACCTCCATCGGCGCAATCCACGGTGCTGTCGCAAACCACCGTCTCTCCACAAACCACCGAGACACCGACCACCGAACCCGCTTCTTCCACGACCTTGGCCGGCGAGGAAACGGAGGACGTGGTCACCGACGAGCCTGCGGCTGCGCCACTCTCGGCAAACACTTTCGTCGACAAGGACATTCCGGCACCACTCAGCATCATCGCCGAGGTCGGTGAGAATGTTTCGCTGGTCCGTGTCGAGGTGAACGCTGTCGGACTGGTACCGGGTTCGATGGTCTCCGTGATGGTGTACTCAGAGCCCACGGAAGTGCTGCAAGGAGTGGTCGCCGCCGATGGCTCGTTCGTCGGTTCGGCCGTGTTACCCGCAGATCTTGGGCCCGGCACGCACTCCGTGATGTTCGAGGGCGAAGCCGTTCAGGGCGAGCTACGCGCTCTCGGCGTGGTTCTCGTGGACGAGAAATCCAATGTCAGCGGAATCCTCGATGCGGCGCGGGTATCGGCGAGCGTGCAGCCCGGTTCGCCTGCCGTGGAACGCGCCGCAACTTCGGGGAACAAGATTTACGACGCCCTTGCGCAGCCCGCCACCACCGCTGCGTTGGCGACCGCTGCGGCGGCGGTCGTTTCGCTTGCTGCGGGAGGCATGTCCGGTGCGGGCGGTTCGGGTGGTGGTCAGTCCCGCAACGAAGACTCGAGGGCCAAACTCGCCGGCTTCGTCACCAAGAAGTTGAAGGCAACCGGAAACGCAACTGCAGCGCGCGGGGACTTGAGTTCCACCTGGCGGATGCCGTTCACGGAGCAAACCGACAAGTGGAGCACTGCGCTCGCAGATACGACCGCGAAGTTCTCGGCTGCGCTGCCGAGAATCGCCGTGGATGGTGCCTGGCTGAGGGCATCGCTGGGTTCACTCGGCTATTTGCTTTGGGCCGCTTCGTTCGTGGCTGGGTTGTTCGTCGGTCTCGGGCTGCCATCGATCGTTGCTCCAGCAGCGGGCGTTGCAACGGTGTTTGCCGCAATTGGACTCTTCGACAGCGGACTCGGGTTTTCTGCATGGTTGGGAACACTCGTGGGTGCAGCAATCGGAGGAAACATCGTCGACTGGTACGACGCGCGCACATTGCTCGGACTTGCAGTCCTGTATTGCGGTCTTGCACCTCTTGCCCATGTCATCCGACCACTTCGTCGTGTCATTTCGTCGCCGAGCGATCGAATCGAGCGCGTGTTCGACTACATCATCACGCCGGTGTTCCTGGCATTCGCTGGCGGGTCCATGTTGAAGGCGCTGAATGGACTGTCCGGACTCGATCTCGTTTCTGGCGCAGACGTGGACAGAGCCATTTGGGCATTCGGTCTGCTCCTCGTCGTTCGATTCGCGGGTGAGGACCTGGTGGGCACGTTCTATCCGGAGCGGATGGCGGCAGTTCAGCCGGCGAAACTGCGATCACCGTCGAAGACGATGTCCATTCTGGCCGTCATCCCTCGCACGATGGTCTTGCTGTTCATCGCAGCACCGTTCTTCGGCCTCACGTGGAAGACCATCCTGAGTGCGGTCCTCCTCGCAATACCCGCCGTGATGAAGCCCTTCGAAGACGACCTGCCGAACGTTCCGGTAATCCATCGTTGGCTACCACGCGGGCTGTTCCGCTTCTTGTGCTTGCTCGTTCTCGGAATGTGGATGGGCAGCGTGTTGATTCCGGTCGATGATCCTGACGCTGTGCGCAATTCTGCAGTGTGGTTGTTGATCCCGAGTGTCATCGTTGGTGTGGTGGAGCTGTTCGGTCGCAAGGGTGGCGACTGGCCGAACGTTCGGATCAAGTGGGCTTTGGGAGTCGGGGTGTGGGCGTTTGCAGCATCCCTCGTCACCGGGACCATAGCCCTTTTCTAGGTCTAGTCCGACTCTGCTATTGGTTGCGCTTGACGTGCTCGGCAAGCATCGCCAAGTCTTGGCGGAACGCGATTTCATAGCGCGCTTGCTCGTTGGCGATCCTCGTCTGGCTGATTTTCAGTTGCTCCAGCGCTGCCGCAACCGCGGGGTCATCCTGGCGCTCACTCAACTGCTGAATCTCGTTACCGAGTTCGTGCAACTGATTGGTCAGCTCTGTCGACATTCCCACGATGCGCGAGTCGAGAGCACTGATCCGTTGATCCAACGCATTGGCCGATGCGGTCACGAGCGAGAGTTCGTTCGTCCGCTTGATCAACTCCGATCGCAACGTCTGCATCTCTGCACGAAGCGCTTCCACTTCTGCGGCGGTGGCTTTGGGGGTTCGGGAGAAGAGCGCCATGGTCAACACATCGGGTTGGAGAACCAGCCCTGCGTGGCTACCGTAGTTGCCCAACGACGCGGGGTGGAGCAGTCCGGTAGCTCGTCGGGCTCATAACCCGAAGGTCAGAGGTTCAAATCCTCTCCCCGCCA
>JBDKEO010000168.1:0-3736 GCA_039795205.1 Actinomycetota bacterium | reverse complement strand
GGCGACCAGGCAAAGTTGAGCGGACAATGGCCGACCGACTTGCTGCCTGCGTTGAACCCTTCTCCCGTGGATGTGGCAGGAGCGGGAGACTGCATGCTCGTAGTCACGACCATGGCGCTTGCCACCGGAGCGTCGATCTGGGAGGCCTCGCTGCTTGGCTCAGTGGCGGCGGCGGTGCAAGTTGGTCGAGTGGGTAACTTGCCGATCTCCACGAGTGAGATCATCGCCAGGCTTTCATGACCCAAGCTGTGCTGCTCGCTGCCGGGCTGGGCACGCGACTCGGTGAATTGACGAAGACGATTCCGAAGTGTCTCGTAGACGTAGGCGGAAAGCCGATGTTGCAGCACTGGCTGGACAAACTTCGTGAAGTGGGCTGTTCGGAGGTGTTCATCAATACGCATCACCTGGCAGCACAGGTGAACGACTTCGTTGCTGGAAATTCGGCCAAAAACACGATTCGCCTGGTGCATGAGGACGAATTACTGGGAACGGCGGGAACATTGGCATCACTTCGTCACCTACTCACCGACGATGAGGTGTTCGTTGCCCATGCCGACAATTTCTTTGTCGATTCGCTTGACGGGATGGTGGCAGCACATAGATCTCGTAGTGCTGGCGCGGTCATGACGATGGGACTGTTCGAGAGCGAAACCCCCTCGTCATGTGGGATCGTCGAACTCGATTCGGCAGGAGTGATCGTTGGATTCGAGGAAAAGCCGGCGCATCCGCGGAGCAACCTCGCCAACGCGGCGGTCTATCTGCTGAGCCAAACGGCATTGGACGAAGTTGGCGAATCTCGTGATTTCAGCACGGAGGTAGTGCCCCGTCTACTTGGACGAATTCAAGGACACCAGTTTTCGGGCCCATATTTCGACATGGGCACCCCCGAATCACTCGTCGCTGCACGAGCTGCTGCTGGTGGTGTGTCGTGAAACTCCTCAAGAAGATTGCCCGACAAATTTGGCAAGCCAGGAATATGGGTATTGGCCATGTCATGCGCAAGGTCATTCGCAGGGTGGCGGGCGGTACGAAGGTGCCGTCAGCGAGCGCCGAGGCGTTGAAGACACACGCTTCACGGTTGACCGAGCGCAGCAATCGGTTGGAAGCGGACCTGCAGAGTTTGTCTCAGGAAGTCAAAAAAGCGTTCGATGAAGGCCGTTACGCGGACTACGTGAGATTCGGCGCCGAGTCAGGTCAACTGCGTGACGAACTTGCTCGTGAGTGGAGTATGGACCCGACTGGACGTCGGCTGATTGGTAGTAGCTTCCTCGGTCCTCTCGGGCATCTGAGCTTTCTCGACATGTATGTGAAGGGGATGTCGCTCAAGTCGATGGACCAACGTTCGACCGTCGTCCTTGCCGAGCAATCAAAGACGGCGAATCGCTCCTACTTGAAGCTGTGGGAACAGCACCTCGAGATAGAGAGGATCTCACCGAAGAATTGGGCCGACACCGATCTGCTGCAGTGGCCAATTTGTGAGCGAGCGGACTTCATACGAACTGCAAACGGCTACGTCAACTCCATGACATTTTGGGATCGAACCAATCGGGCGTGGGAGTCCGAGCGTCGAGACCCATTGCTGAAGATCGACGATCGAACATTCGAGCGCGGGAAGTCAGTCCTCAACAAGATGGGTCTGAAAGACGACGACTGGTATGTGTGTTTTCACGTTCGTGAGGGCGACCATCGCATCACGTATCGCGGACCAAATGCTGACGTCCATACGTACACGGCAGCGATGACCGAGGTCGTACGACGTGGAGGTGTGGTCATTCGGATGGGCAACACCGATATGACGCCGATCAGAGAGGAAACAGGGATCGTCGATTACGCCCACTCGGTGCGCCGTGCAGACTGGATGGACGTGTTCTTGTGGGCAACCTGCAAATTCTTCGTGGGCACAGGCTCCGGGCCGATCCATGTGCCGGGCACCTTCGGAGTACCGGTGTTGATGACCAATACTTCTGCCATCGGAATGTTTCCGAGTTATTCGGTGAACTCGATGATGATTACCAAGCATTTCCACGACAGCGCAACGCAACGGGAACTGTCACTTTCGGAGGCATTGGAGCGCAGAGTGGGGTGGAATTGGTCGGCCGACTTCTCTCAACAGGGAGTCGACATGCGCGACAACACGCCGGAGGAACTCCGCACTGCGGTAGTGGACATGTTCGAGAGAGTTCAATCGTTGACCGCCGCACAGCGTGCACTGGATGAGCAGCGGCGTAGTGCAGGAAGCACGATAACGACACCTTTCGCACCGACATTCGCCGAAGCGATGATCACACGATGAACAAGGCAAGGCTCGGCAGGCTCATTCGGTTGTTGCTTGCAAGCCCCGTTGCTTTGCTCGTGGTACTGATCGCCCGATTGGTGAGACCAATCGTCACGGTCCGATTTGGTGCATTGAAAAGTGATCGGGTGGGGCACTTCGTACTTGAGACCGAATTGATGCTCCATGAGCAAATTCTGGGAATCAAGCCACGACCCAAGCGGTCGATCGATCTGTATTACGCGCCCCAGCCTGTCTCGAACTCACAAGTGGAGACGATGTGGGGTCGCGTGATCGTGATGCTGCCGCGTTGGCTGATGGTTCCCGTGTTCAGGCTGAACTCATTACTGCCTCTTGCCGAACGGCATCGCATCCCGACCGCTACATCAACGTGTCTCGACGTGTTGAACCTGCTCGACCGTACGGATCCCTTGTTGCAGTTCACGACAGAAGAGGAAGCCCGTGGGAGGCAACTCCTCGACGCTTTGGGAGTGGGAAACCAGCCCTACGTATGTGTGATCGTTCGCGACGAGACGTACTACAAGGAGGCGTTGCCCAATCAAGATCTCTCATATCACAGTTTTCGGAACTGTGATGTCGACACCTACGTCGAGGGTTTGGAAGCGCTGGCGGAGCAGGGCCTCTATGTTCTGCGAATGGGGGCGGTGGTGGGAAAACCGCTTCGGTCGTCACATCCACGATTGATCGACTATGCGAACTCCCCGTTGCGCAGCGCGTTCGGTGACGTTTTTCTTGGTGCCAACTGCAAGTTCTGCATTTCGGATGGACTCGGCTTCTATGCGATTCCCGCCGCGTTCAGGCGTCCGAACGCATACGTCAACTACTCGCCATTTCACATGTTCTATTCGTCTCGTGCAAGCGATCTCGGAATTGCCAAGATCTTCGCCGAAGTGGGTTCGGGTCGAGTCGTGCCAATACGTGAGTTGGCCAAGTACGACATCAGCAACCTGACTCGAACCGAAAGAATTGCCGCAGCAGGTCTGCAGGTCATCGACAACTCGCCGCAGGAGATCAAGCAGTTGTTGCTCGAAATGAACGCGCGCCTCGACGGAACATGGGTGGCGAACCCGCTGGACGACGAATTGCAGCAGCAGTACTGGTCGCGATTCCTCGAGGCGATCGGTCCTGACGGACGAGCCATTCATGGCGAGATTCGCGCTCGATTCGGTGCGGAATACCTGCGCTCGCATCGGGAGTGGATTGCCTGAACGTTCACGGATAGCGTGACGATCGGCCGTTAGCGGTCCGAACAAATAGGGCAGTAGCTCAGCTGGTAGAGCGCCGGTCTCCAAAACCGATGGTCGGGGGTTCAAATCCCTCCTGCCCTGCAAATCGTGGGCATTCTCGCGCCCCAAAGAGCCGCAAATTCGCGCCGATAGGCTCAACAGCCCTTATGTCAATGGATCTCAACCGCCAGCAGAAGCGCGCCATGAAGCGAATGGG